>WJKD01000549.1 GCA_014729315.1 Promethearchaeota archaeon
GAATTATTATTGATGAGATGTCTCGCGTATGCAAAGTTGGCGGTAAAATTATTATTTTGGTACCTTATTCCAAAGCACTCCTATATCGTTTAGGTAAGTGGATGCGGGAAAAGTTGAATCTTTGGAAGGTCGGTAGAGAGATTCCGCTAAAAACACTCAAAAATATAGCTCCGTATGATGGAAAAATATTACGTGAATATATCGTTGGTATTTCCGAACAGACTTTTTTGTTACCCAAAGGATTTAAAAAAATAACTAAAAAATTTTTAGATGTTTTAATTTGGGTTGGATTGGGCAATTTTCTCCAAAGTATTATTGGAGGATATTTGTTGGTTACGGTTTTTGAAAAACAGAGTAGACAATAAGTTGTAAATAGAAAAGCCAAGCAGATTAATATTTGAGGGAAAATCACCAAGAATAAATTTTGCAGAGTGATATGGAAAAATCTTTCAAAATACAATATGAATTTCTGAAATGGTTTCTGATATTTGTTATTTTAGAAGCTGCTATATTTGTCAACTTAATTAATGGTGAATTGTTTGTTTTCAAGCTGTTATTGAATAACGACACCATTGTTGAAAGAGCATTCCTGACGGAGCTGGTGCGGGGGAATGGAATCCGATGAAAAGATCGGGATTGTTGGAAGCAAAATTATGCAGATGCAGCCGAACAATCGCATCTGGTCTGCGGGCGGGAAAATTTCCGGCATTACCAAACGCACCAGTCAATATGGACAGGACGTTATGGATAACGGCCAATTCAATCAGCCGCGGGACGTGGATTTTGTCTCCGGCTGTTGCATGCTTGTCCGGCGGGAAGTATTCGAGCGAATCGGACTATTCGATGAAAAATATTTTATGTATTATGAGGATGTGGACTTTTGCGTGCGGGCGCAGGCAGCATCGTACAGGGTTCTGTACTACCCGGACGCCGTAATCTGGCACAATGCCAGTGCATCTTCGGATCGCAGTTTCCGCGATTATTACCGGATGCGGAATCATCTCTGGTTCGTGCGGAAGAACTATTCGATGCGTGTTATTGGATTGTTTTCAATTGGTTTGTTGTCGTTCGCAGAGCGAGCCGGTCGTATTTTGATGCGGAAGGTAATACGCTTCGATTCTGAAAAAATTACAAAAAGATTATTTGAATTAGGACGAGGCTTTTTGCATGGTCTAACGTGACAAGATTATTAACTATTATCATAAACTGACATGGCAATAAATTTAGGCGGCATATATTTAAATATCCTGGAAATCCCAATAACTTTTATCCTTTTGAGTGTTATTCATGCAGATATCTCACTCAAAGGTTCTGGGATAATTTTAGGCAAAGCAAAGTCATTTCATTATTATCATATTTTTATTTTATTATTTCTTTGCTCTATTTTGATTTCCGTGATATCGGCGATAGATGAAACGCTCATATTAAAATCTTTTATTAAATGGATTGAAATATATGCTGTGTCGGTTTGCGCATTTTTATTTATACGAAATATTAATCGTTTTTCGCTTGTCTATTGGCTGCTTATATTTTCAACATTCTTGTCTATTTTAATCACTTTGTATAAAATTATTAGTGGAGATCTCAGCATATTTGCCTATAGAATATTTCCAGGATATGATTCATTATTTTGCTATGCATTAGTCTTACCGTGGGCTTTTACGAAAAAGAAACTCCCAAAAGTTATCATGATTATTGCGCTGCTTAGTGCGATTTTATCATTATCAAGAGGTGTATGGATTGGATTGCTTGTAGTTACAATTTCATATTTAAAATTTTCAAATAAAAAAATACCGATCAAATTTATTTTATTGATTCTTGTGATTCTGATCATAAACGTTTTGGTATTTGGTCAATTAAATGAATTATTGACATATCGAATGTCAGAGCTTTTTTCTATTTCTCATATTAGTAATGTTGAACGAGTTGTAATGTTGAAATATGCTTTGCTGGGATTTTCTAGTTCTCCAGTTTGGGGGATTGGAGCACTTAACTTCTCTAATTATATAATTTCAGAAGGACATACTAGGGGAATTGTTGCGGATGACATTGCAGTACTAGAACCTCACAACTTTTTCATACAGACTTTATCGGAGGAAGGTATACTAGGATTTGTTTTTATATTTCTTTTCCTTTTGAATTTATACATTATAATTTTTAAAAGTCAATTTGTAAATAATTCGAAGTGGGGAAAGTATTATTCTTATATCATTGGTTTGAAATTAATGTATATCGCGATAGCTATTGATTTGATGTTTGGATTTATTGCTAATCAATTTCGATTCAATTTAGCTTTGTTTCTGGGATTAATATTATCTTTGACAAAAGCTGATTTATTTAAAAGTAAAAAAACATAGAATAAGAAGAAAATTTTGGTATATGAAAATCTGTTACGACGCACGTGCATTACTGAACCAAAAAACCGGACTCGGCAATTACACATTCAGTTTATTGAAGTCGTTATTGGCAATTGACAAGGATAACTTATATAAAGTTCTTGTTTATGACGGATTGGATAAAAACCATCCGATTCATCAATTAAACCAGTCGAATTTGATCGTGGAATCAGTTAATATTCCACCGGTATCAATTAGTCAACAATTGTTGATACCAAAGTTGCTGAAAAAGGAAAAA
>WJKD01000052.1 GCA_014729315.1 Promethearchaeota archaeon
GTATATACGAACCCTTTCAATATTACATGTTTACGGGAGACACTTTATTTCGTGGAAGTATTTCGAATATTTACGAATATGGTTCGATGTCAGAATATATCAATTCGTTACAAATTTTAAATACATTTAAGATATATGACTTTTTTCCAAGTCACGGTCCTTATACGCTTGGCGAGGAAAAAGTAAAGCAAGAAATAGATGCGTCCATTGTGAACGCACGAATGGAACTTCAAAATTTTATAAACAGAATTAAAAGTAGGGATGTAAAAGAAGCAAGACCACCTCCTTCGCTTTATAACCGAGAAACCGAGGACTTATAAAATAAGTGGATCATAATCCACAATAATTACATATTCGTAATTTTTTGGAATAAATTTTACCGCAATTATCACACAACGAAAAATTCCTTACCATTATCTCGTTAGCTACTGACAAAAACGCAGTTTCTACGTTTTCCCCCGTTTTTGAAGAGGTAAAAATAGGTTTACGGGCGAATTTATATTCCTTAGCAATTTCGAAAGCTTCTTTTTCGTCTATTTGTTTTTCTTCCTCTAAATCTATTTTTGTAGGAATTAATATTTTGATGACATTCTCGTGAGTATTTTGGTTAATGAGATCAACCCAACTATTAATATCGTTGAATGTATCCCTTCTCGTTATATCAAAACAAATAAGTGCGGCAGAGGCGCCGTGAAGATAACTTGGAAATAAGATACGATACTTTTCCTCTCCTGCAAAGTCCCATATAGAAAGTTCAATATCTACGCCTTCTTTGACCTTAACTTTCTTCCGTTTAAACGCAACACCCATAGTTGCCTTCGTTTTTTCGTTGAAAATGTTATCGCAGAATCGGGCTATAAGGGAGGATTTACCCACATTCTTAGATCCCGCAAGAACTATTTTATATTTAAGCGCCATTTGGGTTCACAATCATATCCTTATTTATAAATTTGTATATCATTAATCATAATTTATATATAAATATCTTGTTGTAACCTCAAATTTAGGATTATATTACTTTTTCAAGCCACGGTATGATTCGCTTGAGCGATTCTTCGATGTGTTCCTGAAAAATTAAATGAGACGCTCCTTCTAATACTTCAAGAGCCCTTTCTTTATGTGTGAGTCTTTCATATATTTCTTCCATATATTCTACGGAAAAGAGATTATCCTCGGATCCAACTATTATCATTATGGGTATATCTATTTCCTCAATAGGCTTTGCTAACGGCGCCCTCATTTGCGTTTTAATAGCGCTTAGCGAGTATTTATCGGATAAAATCTCATCTTCTAACAATAAATCTATTCGCTCGAGAAATTTATCCGTTTGTGCTAATTCTTCAAAATCTAAATATAAATATACGCTCAGTCGTAATTTAGGAGTTATTTTTGCGAAAAATGGAACCAAAGGTACTAAAAGCTTTAAGATAGCTTTGATTTTTATTATCTTTTTATACGCGTCCTCGTTGAAAATGGCAGCGTTATGACACACTGCTGCTTTTAATCTCTGATCATTTGCAGCACAATATAAGGAGGTGATGCCTCCGAGACTCGAACCCATCACGCTTACATTATCTCCGTATTTATTTATTATAAAAGTGGTTACATCGTAGATAACTTGTGTAAACATTTCCATAGTGAAATGACCTCTCTTCCCTTCGCTTTTACCATGTCCAATCAGATCGGGTGCAACTATTCTATATCCCTTCTGGAATAGGTTATAAAGGAATTCAGCGTAGAACCTACTATACACAGAGGTTCCGTGGATAAAAAGAATTGTTTTGTTCAAATTCTTCGATTCATCGTTGTAAATATCTAAATGGATCTTGTTTCCTTCTGAAATGATATATACTTCCTTGATTATGTTTTTAATCTGCGGGGGATTTGCATTTAAAACATAGTTGAACCAATAGTCTTTATATTGAATCTCAGACATGAAAAAATAATATTCTCGAATAAATAAAAACAGATCTATTTTTTATCAGAGGAATTTTCCTTTGCTATTTTCTCTTCAAATTGAGAAATTTCATCAGCAAAAATTTGATCGAATTTTTCAATTAGGGGGATTACACTCTTAAATTCGGAAATATAATTTCTGATTCTTGTATATCCTGCAAGATTTTTTAGTTCACCTTCTCTGGATTTTAATTCGTTTAATATCCTATTTACCTCTGGTTTAAAATCTAGTATAATTTGTAATCTTTTCTGATACCGAGATAAATTGAATATGGCTATTGAGTCCAAGGAGTAATAAATCTGTCGATCACTAATGTCATCTTTCTTAAAAGCTCGGATGTATCCCTCGTTTAGAAAAAAGTTTAACGCTTCTGATATTAATCCGCTTGAGATGCCAGTTAATGTTTGGAGTTCAGATTGGGTTAAAACCCTTCTTGTTATAAGATAAGCCATAACTGGAGCGTAGGATTCTTTTTCTATTATAAAAAATGGAGAATTTAAAATATAGGTAACAATTTTTTTTTCAAGGTCTAACATTGATGTTCCACCATAAGAAGAAGTTTCTTTTTTATATAACTTTCTTACGTTGTAGTCAGACTTGCTTGCCTTGCTTTCGGGAACATTTGAATATAAGCTTTTCATTAAGAGCGTTTCAAGAAATTCTAAATATTCAATTAATTCATTTGTCCGATTAATCAACAATTTAAATAATTCGGAATTATCAATCTCTTGAGGTCTTATTCTTTCTAATTGGGTCTTAATACTTCTATAAAAAGACATTTCTTCTTTAAACAGATTGAGAGTCAGATTCTTGCCTAAACTTGAAATATAATCCAAAAAACTTCCCCTCAATTGATATTCGAACTTTTTCTTTTTACCAGGTACTTTACTTCTCTTAATCATCCCCAAATCTAAATTATAATTAAGAATGTTCGATATAGAACCTCTGGATATTCCTTTCCTCGCTCCCTCTTGGTAGTATAGTAAAGACAAATCTCTTATCTGTTTTTGAGTAAGTTTTTCGTGCGTAATTAAATAGCCTATGATATGAGATTCCCTTTCTGATCTTCTTTTGTTTTTCCCACCTTTCACAACAAAATCTATTATTAATTCCTCGTATTTCCTTATTCTTCGATCGTAGATATATTCGTCCCTATTTTCCGACATGAAATTCAAAAATAAAATTTGGTTATATAATAAAAAAACCTATTCTCAAATAGAATATGAATTTTGTTTTATTTATAATTATTCATTTTTCACGAAAAATGAAAGACTATAAATATTTAAGTTTCATTCTCTTTTTATAATTTTCATATTTCATGAAGATTGATTAATATAAAAAAATTTTTAAAAATCAGAGAGCGTAATGATGATAAGTTCTAAGACTAATGATTTCCCAAATTTCGAGCAAGACTTGCAAATAATCGTAGATAACGCATTTAAAACTTACCAAACCGGGGATATAGAAATCAAGGCTCTCAATAGCATTAGCTTAGAGATAAAAAAGGGGGCGTTTAAGATGATCTTAGGGCCATCAGGGTGTGGCAAAACCACCTTATTAAACGTAATAGGAGGGTTAGATAGCCCTGATTCGGGGGAAATTTTTATTAATTTCGATGACAAATTCGAAGAAATCACCAAGTTTTCAAAGGAACGATTGACTCAATACCGACGTAAAAGAGTTGGAGTTATTTTCCAATTCTACAACCTCATACCCATATTGACTGCTCTAGAAAATGTTGAACTTGCAGCTCGATTCTCAAACATTAAGAATCCTAGAAAGAAATCAATTAAATATTTAGAAGATTTTGGACTCGAAACTAAATTAGATAATTTTCCAAATCAACTTTCGGGAGGCGAACAGCAACGAGTGGCTATTGCTCGAGCGTTAGTAAAGGATCCACTTCTAATATTAGCTGACGAACCTACGGGGAATCTAGACACAAAAAAGAGTAATGAGATTTATAAACTTTTAAAAGATCTTTCGACAGATTATGGAAAAACAGTGCTAATTGTCACGCACGACGAAGACATGGCGGATAAATACGCAGAAGAACATATTTTAATCCGGGATGGTAAAATATTCGAGAGTAAAGAGAATGCTCGGAAGAAACTTTATAATAAAAGCCAATAATTAAGGAGGAATTCAAATGGATAATTCTCTATGGTTTATGTGGAAAAAAGGATATAGAACGCTTACTAAAAACAAAAAGAAAGTACTTCCAATAATAGCTCTCATGATTGTAACTATCGTGTTTAGCGGTGTGATGTTTGATTTACAGGATATTCGCTCTAATGTGGTAGACGAGGCAGTAGAGCTAACTGATTTTGCAGACGGATTTGTATACCTCAAGACTTCAAATAGATCAGATATAGAAGCAAAAGTTTCTAGCATCGCAAACGAATATTTCGATGAATATGAATATCGAATGAAACTTAAGGTGTCTTTTGAAATCGATAACGAGGAGTACGAAGGTTTACTCATTGGAATCGATTCGTCCATAACCTCTCATATAAACACTCTAATCGAACCCGATAAAGATGAAATTGAGAATATTGAATATTGTATTAATTGGGATTTTGCCCAAGATGCTAATTTAGATGATGGGGATGAGATAAAGGTTCTATATGGGCTTGCGGAAATAAAGTTTGAAATAGAAAATACGGGATATAATCCCGAGTTTACATATACTCCACTTCAAGATAAAGTAGCTTTTCCCTCAATAGAACCATATCCTGTGTTTTACATCCCTCTCGAAGTATTAAGTACTTACTTTTTACAGTCTAATTCCACTCTCATCAACGAAATTTTATACGATCTCGATAATAAAGACGACCAAGACAATGTAGAAGATGAGGTAAAAAATTCGTTAAGTGTCTCGTTAAAGAATGTTATTGCGCAAGAGGATCATCCTTTCATTAAGACTATGAGGGAAGATGAAGAATCTGACCGTCAATTTCTCACTGCAATCTTAATTGTGTTCATTATCGGCTCATTAATCATAATAATCGTAATTTTACATCGACTCATAGAATCTGACCTGAAGAATGTGACAGTTTTCCAAGCACTAGGAGCTAGGAAAGGGGAAATTTATGCGGCTTATTTTATATTTATTCTGATAGCGTTTCTCTTTGCCTTCTTCATCGGAGCTTTTTTAGGACTACTCGTTCAAATACCGTTAAGAGATTGGCTTGCGTCGCTTATGAGGATCCCCTTCTCACCCAAAATACAATTTTCATTCAATAATGTTGCTTGGATAGGGTTAATCTTATTTGCCGCTTCTGCTTTAACAACATACATCGTTGTTCGCAGAACATTTACCATGGATGTTCAAGAATCTCTGAAATACGAAACGAAATTTTTAGAAAAACCAAGTTTTGTGGAAAGAATCATTAAGAAAGTAAAAAAATCTCTACATCCCTTTAAAACTTATATTATTCGGAGAATCTTCGGGAGAAAATTATTTCTAATTTCACTCATAACAGGACTCACTTTATCGACGGGTTTCCTATATATTGCCTTCAGTTTACCTGATAGCATAATATTTTCCATTAATAAGAAGCTTGAAGAGACCGAGCGCTGGGACGCAGTTGCTTCGACTTGGCAATATGAAAATCATACCACATTAATCGAAAATTTTAATCAATTTATCAATATAGATAAATACGAATTCGGAATAAGAGATACGGTCTTATTTTCTGAAGAAAAATCGGATTTTGAACATTATTTACAATTACTCGCGTTTGAGGAAGGATCTTCACTGCACGAAATGATAATTGATACAGGCTCAAAAATAAAAAAAGATCGTCAAGCCCTCCTAACCAAGGATTTACTATTCGAATTTTCACTGGATATTGGTTCTGTTATCTATATCAAGAGCCCTGCTTCTAATGATTCACACAAAGTTGAGATTGTAGGTTCCGTTAATGATTTTACTCAATCGACGATATATTTGTCTATAGATAAGGCGCAAGACATAGTTGAAGCTCCTCAGAAACTAAATACTATTTATTTTAACATCGATAAAGATGCCGATGAAGATGACACCGCTGAAAAGGTTCAAAACTCCCCAATTATACAAGAGGTCGCATTAAAGTCGAAAATAAAGGATAGCTTAGAATCTGCGATTGAACTAACTAATATGTTTAGCATCATTCTTGGTGGAATATTTACGATATTCGGTTTAGGTATTGTGGGTGTCATAATCAAGAACCTTGTGGATTATCGTATAGAGGATTACGCGAATATGAAAGCAATCGGATTATACGATAATGAAATAAGAAGAAGTATCCTAATTGAACTAATTTTTTACTTCTCGATTGCGATACCCATAGGTATTCTGCTTGGTTTAGGATTGATGATAGGCTTAATCGAATTGTATTCGCTTCAAATACCTGGATTGTTCGTTCATATATACCCTATTAGCTTTCTATATATAGGTGTGTTTAATTTTACGATGATAATCATTGTGTTGTTGTTTCAATTGAGAAAATTACGAGATTTAAACATAATTGATATTATGAGAAACAAAACATTCGGTTAGTCTTTTCCGTAGAAAATTTTTCAATTATTCAAAATTACTTTCCCTTTAACAAACCCATTTTTTCGAATAGAGGAGTTCTATCAAAATAAACCTCGTTTCTGGTGATTTTATCTCCCCGCAATTCCACGATATCCATACCTTTTGCATTTACTAAATCATTGCCTACAGGAATATTCGCGTACCATTTTAGAACAAAACCTTTCGGAGTGGGATATAATTCGTCTAACTTCCAGCGCCAATCTGGATTTTTAGCCAAAAGCTTGCGAAAATAGTTCAACATATCAGAACTTCCTCTAATTCCTTCAGGATTAGCGGGATCTTGATAATAACCGTCCTCACCGTAAAATCGAATAAGTTCCTCTGGATCGTTCCCTGTCCAAGCGTTTAACCACACTCTACAAAATTTATCCAGTTTTCTATTTTCCATAATAATTCTTATTTTTTAAGCTATTTTAGATTTTTATTTTCCGAGTATAATTAACGCAATTCTATTAATCGAGGTACTTAATCTAAATTTTCCATTTCCCTGCATAATAAGTTTAGTCTACAAATCGTTTTCCAATATCGCTTTTGCGACCGTCACTAATAGATTGATCAAATCACTGTCAGAGCCAAAAAAATTACCATAAAAGATATGGCGGTGTGTTAAGGCATCAATTGCGAAAATAAGCTCTTTTTCTTTGCCTTCAAGTTTATAATTTTTATCAGGGAATCGTTTTAGCAATACCTTAAGAGGAGCTAACGCAATCTGAATTTCGGGTTTTATAAGGTCGAGCAATTTTCGGAAGGAATCTGGCTTTGAGAGTATTTCAATTTCTATTGCAGCGGCGAATTCGCGGTACTTTCGATGTGATTTAAGCGTTAAACCAAGAATATCCCTTAATGTTTCATCAAAACTATCATAGTCTAAATCTTGTACGAATTGAGCCAAATTTAAATCGTTTAGAGCTGTGCGAAGATATTCTCTAAGAATTTCCAATTTTCCATTATTGAAGTGATATAGCACTGTACCGGGACTAATATCGAGATTTCTTGCAATTTCTCGGAGGCTTGTATTGCTGTATCCTTTTTCAATTATTAATCGTTCAGCTTCTCTTAAAATCTTTCTTTTCATATGAGAAAGTTCTTCTATATCCTTAGTATTCTCCGATACCATATTTAAATATAGTTTATTCTTGTATTTAATTTTTTTGAACGTTGTTGAAATTTATCTAAAAATATGATTTTTGATCACTGTTCAAAGGATTTATAAAGTATGAAAAACATATTCAA
>WJKD01000550.1 GCA_014729315.1 Promethearchaeota archaeon
CCGCAGGACCACTCAATATTGTTCTAATTTTGTGTCTTAACCCGTTTTTCCATAATAATTCCTCTAACTTTGCGATTTCCTCCCGCGAATGAGTTAAATATATTGCTGAGGCTAAGATTCTCGCTTTAGAATCTTTAATCGTTTCCACGATTTTTTCAGGACTTATATCACTACCGGCATCAATAACCTGAAACCCATTTGCTTTTAAATTTGCTGAAACGATTGATGTACCAATAGTCCATGGCCCTCCTAATACTCCCAAAACGATCTTTTCTTCCCCAGGCACATCCTTTACCTCTTCTAAGCCTAAGGATTGAACACCAATTTCAAAGGCCGCAGCTGATAAAATTACATCGTCTAAATACATTCCTTTAGTTTTATATTTATCGCTCACATCTGTAACACCGTTCGAAAGAGCGTTTATTATATCTTGAGAATCGACTCCTTTCCTCTTAGCATTTCTTATTAATTTTCCTAATTCCTTATAGTTTCCTTTTACTGTTAAATCGGTAATCTCTTCAAGAATATTCATTGAGATAATTATCAACCTATTTTTTTATTGGAATTAATTTTAAACAATTCATTATTGACTTCTTGTCTATAAAAAGATTTGTAGTATCTTTTCTTAAGAATCTATAAATATAGGAAAAACTAATTCGTTATTCGATAATTTTTTTTTAATACCTTAGAGGATTGAGCGATTATAAATGATCAAAAATGAGGATTTAACCGAAGATATACCAACAAAAAAATATTTCGCTTTTGGTATTGGACAGTTTTCCGATGCTATCGCCCTTCAAATGTTCACGATTTATATTTTTACTTTCTATTTTACTGTTGTAGGTCTCCATGTAATTCTTATCACCATTGCATTTATTATATGGAGCATTTGGAATTCAATTAACGATCCTCTCTTAGGAGCACTCTCAGATCGAACGAAGACAAAATGGGGAAGAAGGAAACCATATATTCTGGGAGGAATTATTCCTTTATGTATTGTTATCGTGCTTTTATATACTCCTCCAATTGGAATTCCAGTATTTTCATTTCTCTATTTTATAGTAATCATAATTTTATTCGATACATTTTTTACGATGTACGATTTAAATTATTGCGCTTTGTTTCCCGAAATGTTCCAAGACCTTGAGCAACGAGCGAAGGCCAGTGCCATTAAACAAGTTTTTACCGTTGTTGGCTTGATTTTCGCTTTTATTATTCCTACATTAATTATCCCCGATTTAACTAGCGATAAATATTTGTTCAACTATATGGTAGCAGCTATAGTTATGACAGTTTTTATTTTAATTGGTGCCTCTATCCTTATTAAATTTGGAATTCAGGAACGCTCTGAATTTTCAGAAGATTTTAAAACCGCACCTCCAATTTTGAAATCTCTTAAATTTTCTCTAAAAAATAAAAACTTTAGGATTTTTATCGTCATGAATTTATGCTACTGGTATGTAGTGGGAATGCTTCCTATCATTACTCCCCTCTATGGAAGATTTGTTTTGGGGATAGGAGAAGGAGAAGCCTATCTACTCGGGTTATTATTGGGAATTGCGTTTTTATCTGCCGCAGGATTTATGCCATTCTGGAGATATGTTGCAATAAAGCTTGGAATGAAAAGAGGGGTTATGCTATCTATAATTACTTTAATCGTTACTTTAGCCCCTTTTCTTTTTATTTCGAACGTCTCTACCTCATTTTTTGCCTTTTTCTTTGTGGGATTAGGAATATCAGGAGCAATTTATTTCGGTGATATCATCCTTTCTGCAATTATCGATCAAGACGAATTAGAAATAGGAACAAGGAGAGATGGGGGATATTTTGGAATAAACGCCTTAATAACTAAATTATCGACAATTATTGTGATAATAACTATTGGTTTCGTGTTTAATACAGTAGGTTGGGCCGTTTTTGACCCAGTAGCTACAGAAAATATTATATTTGGATTAAGAAGCTTAATGTTTATTTTCCCTGCTATCGCACTTGTAATTGGTCTGGTTGCCTTCCATAGGTTCCCTATTACGAAAGAAAAATACGAGCTATTAAAACTAGATATTGAAAAATTACACGCAGAGAAAAGAGAAAAACAACGAAAAATAATTTAATTTATTTTTAATTTTTTATTAGTAAACCAATCCCATAGATTTTCCTTAAGTTGGCAAGTCTACTTTCCTTTCAGTTTTTTTAAAACAAAAAATAAGCTACCTAACTCTCCATTGATCTGAATATTTTTAGGAATTCGCTGGTATTTTTGATTATAGATCGCTTCTATCATAAATCCTCCTTCTTTGGCAAAAACAGCAAGCTCTTCATA
>WJKD01000551.1 GCA_014729315.1 Promethearchaeota archaeon
AATATCATTTTCACCGATTTATAAAAAATATCAGCTAAATCATTGTCAGCTTTTGAATCTTTTCCCAGTTCGTTGAACATCTGTTTAATCTCGGTAGGATTCAATTTTTCTTTCGTTTTTTCTTCTAATTTTTTTGCGATATTTTGTACCTTATCGGTGGGTTCGTCGACGCTTGCATTTTCTATATTCTCCATTTTTGGATACCTCCTTTCTTTTAATTAGAAATTAAAATTCTTCGGGTTTCTTTTTTAAAGATTCGATCATTTTGAGGATTCCTTCTGCTAATTCGTAGCGTTGGTCTCTATACTTGTCTCGGTTTAATTTTTTATCAACTTCGATAGGATCTCCGATCTTGACTCTTAGAGCGGGAACCGGTATGAGATCAAATAACTTACTCTTTTCGGTATATATCCCCAGCGGAACGATTGGTGCTCTTCCTGCGACAGCAAATTTTATTATTCCGGCAACCGATTTGAGTTGTGTTTCCCGATCTAACTTTGCTTCGGGTGTCATCCCCATTAAATCGCCTTTTTGGTTTAAAATTTCGAATACCTTATCGATAGGTTCCGTATCGTCCTTATTTTTGGTTCCTCGAATCATTCCGAGCGATTTTAACAAAGGACCTGCTACCGGATTGGCCATTATTTTTGGATGAAGCATAAAATGAACCTTCCGACCCGTGGTAAGGCTTATTACGAGCATATCGCGAAAGACATTATCACTAACGGTGGTAAGGATCGCTTTCCCTATTATCGGAATTTTATCTTTACCCTCGATCTTTAAGTCGGATACAGTTTTAAGCGCTAATCCTCCAAGACCTTTTACGGTACCATAAAAAATATCAGTTGCGACTTCCTTTTTGTTTATAGTTTGTTTCTCTTCCTCTTCAACTACAGTTTTTTCGACCATTTTATTCATCACTTTCTATCGGTAATTTTTCTATAATTTGTAAATAAATTCGTTTACTTCTTCCATTTTTTTTTCGTAATATTCTTCTAGTTCTTTTTCTGACACAAAAGTAGGAATTACTTTTTCTGTATATATGTCGAACAAGGTCGACAATTTAGCGTTATATAAACCCGTATCAATAAATTCCTTCCCTATGTCCTTTAGTTGCTTTCCTAATTCCTTAATTTTTTCAAACATTAATTAGAACACCTCCCATTTCCCGCAACGACTTCCCCATCTGGCGATAATTTTGTTTTCATCCTCGGGCATTCGGACTTGAACGATTTCGCAATTGTTCGGACAATCGCCACAATGAAACGCGGATGTGACGAATTCTATTTCTGAGACTTCAAGACCCCTAAATACTGTTTCAGTCTCGTGATTGAGATAATGGTCCTTTACTAAAATCGCCATTCCTAACGCGCCCATTAACACATTATGCTTTGGAACAACCACTTCGCAACCAAGGTGTCTTTCAAACGCCTGGACAATACCTTTATTAAACGATACGCCTCCTTGAAAGACTACGGGCTCCGCTAAATCTTTACCCTTTGCAAGATTATTTAAGTAATTTCTTACGAGCGAGTCGCATAATCCTGCTATAATATCTTCTCGAGAATAACCAGCGTTTTGCTTGTGGATCATGTCAGATTCTGCAAATACCGTACAACGCCCCGCAATCGATACGGGATTTTTTGATTTAACGGCATAGGATCCAAACTGTTCTATAGGAATACCTAATCGAGCTGCTTGATGGTCAAGAAACGATCCAGTTCCTGCGGCACAAACAGAATTCATAGCAAAATCAACTATTATTCCGTCTCTAAGGATGATAATTTTAGAATCTTGACCCCCAATCTCTAAGATCGTTCGAACCTCTGGGTATTCTGATTGTGCACCAACCGCGTGGGCAATTATTTCCGTTTTGGCAATATCTCCGCCGACAACAGCTTTCGTAAGATACCTCGCCGAACCAGTTGTCCCACATGCCCGGATTGCGTATGATATCAATTCGTCGCTCGATTCTATTTTCTGCCGTAATTGAGACATCCCGTCCTTGACAGAATCGATAGGTGACCCTTTATTGCGTAAGAAAACGCTACTGAGAAGGTTTCCGTCGTGATCAATAAGAACAAATTTGCACGAAACACTTCCCACATCTATTCCAAGAAAGGCGTCTTTTTTGCCGTCTTGATTAATTATTTTATCTTTTACTTGAACCATATTCGTAATACCTTTTATTTGGTTTGGATTAATTGAATACACTCGTTATAAAAATTATTTCCATAGGATTTATTAATATTTTCGTAATTTTCTTCTATTGAAATTCTTTCATCTTCAAGCTTTTTATCTCGTCTGGAGTGCATAAGATCAATGAATGCCTCAAGTCTTGTTCGAAAACCTTCCTGGCCACTTTGTTCATCAAATGAGAAGAAGATAACTGGTAGATCATATTGTTTTTTTAATTTATTAGTAATAATTGTTCGGGCGGTTACTTCAGGCATGCAAGTAAATGGGTATTGATGAATGAAACCATCAAAGCCTGCTTTAGCTTTATCGATGTATTCGCCTATAACCCATACACATTCGCCGCCTATATCCATCGGGATGTATGGTTTTGCAAGGTATTCTAACCATTTGCGGTGATAATTTAAGTGAAATTTGTGAACTACCCAATCGTAAAGACTCAGTGATTGGTGAATCTCAACACCCATTTCGCCCAATTTCCGTCGGATATCGAGATTGACGTAAGGTTCCAAACTAATGTGAATTTCTCCAGAAATACCTACTTTGAGAGGATTTCGAGACTTATCAATATCCAAGTTTCCAAAAGCTTCTTTAATTACGTATCGAAATTGTCTTAATTCGTTCATCTTGTTTGTTTCGTCTAATTTGACGAGGAGGTCTTCTACTAGATCTGTGGTATCACCTTGGTTCCTCTCGTAAGCGCGAAAGATTCCTTCAGCGGTCTGTATATCTTCAATATATTTTGCTTTTTTTAAAAAGAGTTTTATAGCCTTTATTGCATTCGAGATGAGTGATAATTGATTGGTTGGACCAACTTTTTTAAGAGTTCTGACCCATTTAAAATCTAATAAGTCTGCTTGGTCTAGAGGAATTAATCGAAAATCTTTATATCCCAAGTCTCTGAGGATACGTTCTTGAACGCTGGCATAAAATCCAAATCTACATGGTCCACGATCGATTGCCATGATTAGGGTATCGGCTCCTTTATCGAGAGCATTTTTAAAATCGCCGAGTGTTGCTTTAAACGGAAAGCAAACGAATTCGGGGCTGTGTTTTACGCCGAATTTGACTGCTTCTCGATTGGTTTTATCTGGGAGGACTACAGGAACACCCATAGTTTGTATTAAAGCCTTAAACGCAGGCCAACTAAAACCCATGTTAGGAAAGGAAACAAGCATCTTTATTTTTTCACCTCTTAGCTAGCTTTCGCCTTATCTTTAGATTTGGATTTTAATTTTTTCTTTCTTTTAATCATCTCTACGAAAGATTCGATTCGTGTCAGTAAACCCGCATCTCCACTATGTTCATCGATTATTATGGAAAGATAGGGAATACCGACCGTTTTCATATCTCGCATGATTAATTCTGAAATAAGACTATCTGGTCCACACGCAAAACTAATTAGAAAAATAACACCGTCAATTTCGTCTCTTCCTTGGTATAGGAAGTAACGTATTGCTTGCATTATTTCTTCTTCGTGTCTCCAATAATTAAGGAGCTTTTTATTAACTATAACGCGTTTTTTGAATATGCTTTCCGGCAAATTTTCAATAGTTATGACATCTACTCCTTGATCCTCAAATTTTTTAACAAAATCTAGATTTACGTAGGTATCAAACAAGTTATAAGCGTGTCCAAGGAGTAAGAATCTTAATTGTTTTTCTTTTTTTTTCTTTTTTAGTTCAAATGGACGATTAGTATTAACTAATCGTAGAGCATAATTTACTGATGCGCCTTTTCGTAAAAATTCTAAATATTCCTTATAATAATCCTGCGCCTTCTTATACGCTTCAAGAGATTTCGCTTCACTTTTGCCTAATTGTTTTCCAAGTTCGATTGCGGCAGTTGCGATGGGAAATTCTTTCACATTAATTTCAAAATTTAAAATGTTAGGACAATCTGGTAAAATTTTTATTACATCCGGCAAACTGATCCATTTTGGGCAGAAAAAGGAATCCTTTATTTCTGAAACATAGCGAGGGACGAATAGAAAGTCTAAATCAGGATGCTTTTCTATAAGTTGCAATGCATGTCCATAATAAACTTTAACTGGAAGGCAAAGTTCTCCAAATCCATGAGTGACACCCTCTTCAACGATTTTTTTATTTGTTTTTGTGCTTAACACAATATCAACATCTAATTCTGCGAATAATTTTTTCCAAAAAGGAAAATACCGAAAATAGTGTAAAGCACGAGGAATCCCCACTTTTTTTTTTCCTGATTTAATATTCTCTGATTTTCTGCCTTCCATTTTTTTCAACTTGAAGTTTTGAGTTTTACGCCAGAGGATCGTTGTAAAACATTAAATCCTTAATTTTTTCCATCATATTATCGGTTATATTTTTTAGCTCGTCATATTCGGGCATTTTTTTACCCCAATATTTCTGATGTTCTAAAAATGGTTCACCTGCTTTAAAGATACATCCGTTCCCAAAGTTTAACATTTTACCATGTTTAGGATAGATATTTTCTGTTCCCGTAACTCCGACAGGGATTATAGGAACTTGTGCTTCAATTGCTAGTCTGACCGCACCAGTATGACCTTCCAATAACTCTCCGCCTCCATTATTAGTTGTTCCTTCAGGATATACTACAACAAGCTTACCTTCTTCGAGACATTGCTTCGCATGTAAGTAGGAAGGCAAATCTGATTCTCCTCGTTTTAGTGGAAAAGCGTGATGAGTTCGAACCCACGCGTTAACAAAGGGTATTTTGAATAATGATTCTTTTGACATTTGCCATAATTCTCGCTTACCATTAAGCCAGATTGCGTAGGGTAGCATCAAAACATCCCATTCAGAATTGTGTCCGCAAGCGATAAGAGCACCTCCTTTCTTTGGAAGATTTTTATCAAAATCAATGACCTTAATTGGATTCATAAGATTTGTATAAGCAGTTAATATATGCCCAGTTAAATAATAAAGTGGTTGTTCAACTTGATGTCGTAATCCAAATACTTCCAATGCACGTAAGGTCCCGTACCAAAAGTCATCAAATTGCTTTACAGCATCAATTCCAATTTTCTTAATTTCTTTTAAAAAATTAAACTTTCGTGGTTTATCTTCTAAATCTTTAGGCGAACCAATTGAAAGCTCCTCTTCATTTTCAATTTTGTCATCTGTTGCTTTACCCGATAGCAAGTTTGCTATAGCTTCTCTTAATTCCATTGTTAATTTTTGAATCTCATCAAATGAGACCGTTTCAATATCGTAATCATCGTAATAAATGGCCTTTCCGACTCGTGTGATTACTTTTGTGGGTTTCATGACTAACTTTCCTTTAGGAAGAGCATTTTCAGATCCTATTACTGCGGTCGGTACAATTGGTACTTGCATCTCTATTGCCAGCCGAACAGCTCCCGTCTTGAATTCTTCCGCCAATTCACCGTTCAGACTGCGTGTTGCTTCAGGAAAGATTCCAACCCATCCTCCTTTCGTTAGGATTTCCTTAGCGTTTTCCATACCCGGGGTAGGATTGTCTCGATCTAATCGAAATGCGCCCAGGTTTTCAAAGAGGGTTCTTACAATTGGGGTTTTAAAATTTCCTAGCTTACTCATCCATTGAATTCTTCTATGGACAGCCCCTCCTATAAAAAACGGATCTAAATGGCTTTGATGATTTCCAACTACGATTCCAGGACCCCATTCGGGACATAATTCTCCCTTTTTCTCCCATCTCCATAAAACTCTCATCCAAAACTTGCACCAAGTAGCGTAAGTAATCCACCAATGTAATTCGTCTGCTCTTTCTAATAAGTTAAAAGATTTTAAAAATTTTCGATATAGATCGCTCAGTGGATCTATTGGATTGTATTTCAAGATTTTATAAGCTAAATTATGATGGGTTTTGGTATAAGTGAGGTCTTTCTTTTCGGTTTCTTCAATTTCGTAATTACCTTTTTTTTCCATTTTAGCTTTATCGGTATCAAATTCGGATTTTGTTGTTTCCATAACAATTTACCTCCTATGATTTAATTTTTAATGAATTTTTTGATTCGAAATTTGATATATCTTTATTATCTATTATTTTTTTTAATTCTTCAAGGGACTCGACTAACAAATCAGGATAGTAAGCAGACAAAATCTCTTTTGTGCTAATTCCACTTGCCACAGCAATTGAGTGTAAGCCTGCTTCTTTTGCTGCTTGGATGTCAGTGGGCATATCCCCTAAAACTAAAAATTGTTTTATCCCACATTCTTTATGTTGGTTCAAGACCGGGTTAAATGCTTTTGGATCGGGTTTCAATGCTGGAATTTCATCAGCACCGTAAATTCCTGTGAAATAGTCTTTTATCTCCAATCTCTCTACATGCTCTAAAATAGTTTTTGTTTGATTATGCGATACTAAATATAATTTACATTCTTTAGCTCCTTTAAAAAATTCTATTAAGGCCTTCGCACCAGGAACTAATTCAGCTTCTTTTGAATATGTCATAAATTTTGTAAAAATTTTCATCGAAATTCGTAACTTTTTTAGAAATCGAAACTCTTTGAAAATTGTCAGTTGCTGAAATATATCGTGAGATTGTAATATGATTTTCGGGATTGGATATCCTTGTAC
>WJKD01000552.1 GCA_014729315.1 Promethearchaeota archaeon
ATACAGTATATCAATATCCTCACCAAGTCTGGTAAATCTCTCTTATTTCGGAACTATGGTGATACAGAAGTAGATAGAGATTTACTCGCGGGATTTTTAAGTGCGTTTTCTGGTTTTATGAAAGAAATAAGTCAATCAGATATTAAATCTACGGCTACTGACGATTATAAATACTATTATACAATAATAGGTTCCTTAATTATCGTAGTATGTGCGGATTTAGGAGACGAAGACGCTCAGATCAACTCAAAAATAAACAGTATACGAGCAAAATTTCTAGAGAAATACGGAGAGATTATTGATAAAAATAGTTGGGCGGGAAATAGATCTGTGTTTTCTGATTTTGAGAAGGAATTAGACAATATCGTTCTTGGTGCTGTAAAAGTTTCAATTATTGGATTTGGCGGCGTGGGTAAAACTACTTTACTTCATCTTATATGTGGTAAGGATATTAATTTAGAATACATGCCAACCATAACTGCTGATATTGCGTCGTACGAAAATCCCGAACTAGGAAAACCCGTAATTTTTTGGGACTTTGCGGGTCAGAGACAATTTCATTCCCTATGGAGGAGTTTGTTAGAAGGTTCTCAGATCGCTTTATTAGTGCTAGATTCTACCTTTGAGAATTTGAATTCTTCAAAGGAAATTATTAAGGATATTTTAGATAAATATTATAAACACACCCTGGTAATTGGTATTGCAAATAAACAAGATCTTCCAAATAGATTAACTCCTGAATTCTGCGAGAAGATTCTCTCCAAAATCTCGGATAGAATTCCCCCGATTAAAGTTCACGGGATGATTGCGATAAATAAAAATTATCGTGAAAAAATTATTGCAATTTTAAGAGAGGCGATAGATAAGATTCAACCTAGTAAATCTTAACCTATTTTAATACTTAGTGAGAATTTCTTTACCATTTCTATTTTAAACAATTTTATAGATAATAAGAAAATTAAATTATCAATCAGAATTTATTATTTTTGTATTATTTATTTTTCATCAATATTTTGTGATAATTATAAGAGATGAGTAAAGAATGATTGTTTTTGAAACAGAACAAATTGATTTACAAGACGGAGAAGACGGATCCAAAATCTTAATGTTACCGAAACTAACCGAAGAAGAGAAGAGATTGGTGGATCCAATTGTTGCTCCTACCTCCGGTTTAAGGATTCAAATATACGACATTATAGAGGAAAATAAGTATCTATTAACGAAAAGAAAATTATTTTTGTTTTTAAGAGTTTTCAAGGCGATTAGCGAGAAATTTAAAGAAATGCATCCGAATTCTGACTTGAAAATTCTAATTGTCACAGATGATCGTCCAAGCAGAAATGTACTCTTAAGGTTTTGTTCCCAAATATTCTCCTACGATGGATATCAAGTATACCACCAAAAAGAAGAGAAAGGAGAATCTAGAGTATCTTCTCCTTACGGTGCAGCCTCCATTGCCCTATATGAAGACATTAATCTTGTTATTGTATTGACGGCCAGTCATAATGAATTATCTTGGAATGGCGTTAAGTTTTATATCGACTATCCCATTCCAATTTCTGGAAATCTATTTAAGGAAGTGTCGAAAAAGGCTTTAAATTACGAAGAAATACGGTTGAACCAAGATTATCAATCGATTTTAACCGATGCGATCCAAAAGAATAATGATTATGTTATTAAGCTACTTTCGAAAGTGGTTAAGATTGAATCTCTAAAGGATAAAAATATCGTGATATGGCCTTACTTGGGCAAAGCAGAAGGGATCGTTTCTTTATATCGGCAACTAGGAGCTAATGTCATCCTTGTTGACGAACAAATCAATCCTCCAAACCCTATAAAAAAGATTAAGGAAGAGAAACTCAAGGAAATTATGAACAGCAATAATTCTAATCTTGCGTTATTATTGGATGCGGATAGAGATCGGATTGCTTTATATGTTCGTCAGAATGGTAAATTTTTCACCTACATTCCCAATGAAATCTATTCTGCTATGCATAAAATCTTGGCAGAAGAATTTAATAAAAAAATTATTAATGTAAGGACCATACCAAGTGATCTGAGGGGAGATGAAGCATCTTTCTTAAATGTTTTAACAGGAGTTGGTTACAAACATTTGGGAATTATCCTCTATTTTCTTTTTGGTATAGAGGTAGACCAATCTAAGATCGATTCTGCTATTCTCTATATGGAAGAAGAGGATAAAACATTGATTAAAATTAAAGAACCTATTCCATTGAGAACAAAAATCATCGATCTAGTAAATAATCGGAGTCTCGATGAGAAAGAATTTATTGTGGTAATGTGGGAAGAATCAGGAGGTCATACATTAAATGTTTTGAAATTAAAAAACAACAATTCACCACAAGATTATCAATTTTTAACTAATTTACCTTTAATAGCTGATAAATATCCAGTTCCTGCGTTAGTAATTATAAGCGAACTGATTTGTCGCAATTATGTAATTTCTGAGTCAATAGATTGGTCGATTGTCGGCATTAATCGCACGATTCACGCAGAGGATGAGGAAAAAGTTAAGTTAATGAATAATTTTAAAGAAAACGATGGTAAAACGATCACTATTAATGAAAAAAAGTACGAGGTTCGAGCTCTTTCTGATAATTCTGGAAACATTGACATTTATCAATTAAAAAGCGATGATTCAACCCTTTATTTTAGGCCGTCAGGAACTGGACCCGATGTGAGATTCTACATTTTTGGAAACAGAGATACTTATTCCGAAGAAATTGAAAACCTACAAGAATATGTAAAACAGAATTATTTGTAATCAAACTTAAAGCCTTACTTACTAACAACCTAAGTTTGCTTTTCCTCCTCTCTTTTTTTACTTTAATTTAAAAACATGTTAAATTTTACAAAAAATGTAATAAAAACAGAGAAAAAGAGATTTTCTAAGCTACAAAAAGGTTATTTCCTCTGAATAATTCCAGGTATAATTATTTTATCTTTCTCTATTCTTAGAATAGACTTACTCTGGAGCTCTTTCATGGTATTAAGTACCTCTTCTTCTGTCCAATTCAAACCTTCTATGATTTCTGACTTGGTTAAAGGCTTTTTATTAATACAGAATCCTATGAACTCTTTTTCCCTTTCAGAAAGAGCAAGTTCTGTGAATAAATATAAGCGATAATCGTTGATGCTAATTTTAGAATTAATCATCTGGAGTTCTTTTAATTGTTTTAATACTAATTTTATCGTCTCCTCTGGAATATCGTGAAGCGTAGATTTTATGTAATTCTTTATAAGCTCGTACTGACTAAGTCCTCCGTTTAGTAAGGAAAATTTCTCGTGATAACTTAAAATTTCTTCAGAAATTAGACTCTTGAGATCTTCCTTACTAATTTCGCTAAGTTCAGCTTGAGTATCACTACTACTCATCATATTATCAAGGGCATCCATAGCACCTAATAAATCGTCTTTGTCCTTAATTTTCTGCGATTCTGATACTTGAGATTTTTTAGGTTTTATCGGGCCTTTAGGCGATTCTTCAGTCCCTGGTAGAGACTTCACAGCTGGTTTTTTACCAAATTTTGGTTTTGGTATTTTTTTTCTTGACGCTGTTGTATTTTCTCTGACAATCGAATTTTCTTCAACAATTTCCGCTTTTTCAACTTGTTCTAGTCTTTCTTGTAATTTTCGCCTTATTTCTTGTTGTTTCTTTAATTTTGCCGCTTGTTTTGCTTTTTCTTCTTCTATCTTTACCTGAATGGAACTGTTCCATTTTTCTCGCTCTTCTCGTGATCCAAAGCTAGGAATTTTTATTATTCCATCTTCAATTAGAATAATATCCCTTTCAATTAATTTTTGAATAATGTTGTCAGCGTGATTTTGGCTCCATTCAGTTAGTTCTCTTAATTTTTGTAAATTTAAATCGGGATAATCGTATGCCAAGGAGAGTAATACTTTTTCCGGTAATGATAATTTTAATTCATCTTCGGAAAAGACGATTAGATAAAAAGTGGGATTTATCTCAATTAAATCGTTTAAAATTGCGGTATCTTTCATTATTTTAAGGATGGGAATTATATCGCTTTCTTTTAGATTTTTAATCTCCTTAAAAGCGTAGAACATCAGTTGCTGTATGGGAATAAAATCAAACTGGTTTAAATTCTGCTTTTTTATGATATTCAATAACCTGCGGGACATTTTATCGTAAAACATACCTAACGCAGCATCTTTTTGTTGGGGGACTCTTTCGTAAGCATCTTCGTCGAGAGATTCTAACATCCCCATAGCTGATTTTAACTCTGTAATATCTTGCTGCCGTTCTTCTTCGGTTCGAGGCATAGCAGATTTAAGGTCAGAAGTAAAGGTCGAATATTGCAAACTCGCTTTTTTTATGACATCAAGTTCTTTTCGTTTTAGTTTAATTTCTTTCTTAGCGATTTTTACTCTATGTTTAACCTTTTTATCTATTTCGTTTTCGGTTTCTGCAATAATTTGAGACACTTGTTCCATTTTCTCTTTCATCTCCCCTTTTTTTTCTTCGTCGACATATTTATCTAATAGGGTACCGATAGACTTCCGCTTTAAATATTCTCTATACATTAAAATTACAAGAATTATTACGACCGCAAGGATTGCAATTATTATTATCAACGATATTAGTGTTAACATATTTTACCTTATTCCCTTATATTCTCGGTTTCTTTAGTTAAATAATTTAATTTTCTATTAAATAATTTTGTTATTGCAAAAGCTAAATAACACTTTCGTAAATTTTTTTTGAAAAACGCATATCAGATAAGAATCCTTCAATAGAATACATATTTAATTACAATTAATTATTTACTTATTCATTAAACAATTCATCAAAGAATAAGATAAGTGAGATTGACGATAAAAATGCAAGAGAAAATAATCGACGATAAAATCTTGGAGAAAATGTCGTTAGATAATGTGTTTCAAATTTTAAACGATAATTTGTTTCCGATGCTTAACGAAGAGGAACAAGAATTTTGTCAAGAATTGCAAGAATTTTGCATTGATCTTCGCCCACGGATTGACAAATCTAAAGACGTATATGTTCTTTTTCCCGAACTTGGAAAACGAGGATATATACAAAGGATTAATAAATGGAAGGATTTTTTACCATACGGAATGAAAACGGAGATCTTGTTAGCGACACATCTCTCAATTCTCGACCCACAGTTAGAATTAGCGCGATTAGCCAGCGGTATTCTCTGTGGAAATCCAACTTTCCATTATTATCATCACGGAGGAGAAGGAGAGGAAATACGAAAAGTTCAAGATGATTTACTCTCTGGGGAAAAAATAGGCTGTATCGGCATAACTGAACCTGAAAGGGGTTCAGACGCAGTGAATATGACAACAACATGTAAAAAAACAGAAGATGGTATCATTTATAATGGCGAAAAAGTATATACCACAAATGGGCCAAAATCAGACTATATTTGTTGTTATGGTGTATATGACGAGGAACATCCAAGACAATCTATGGTTCAGTCCATGATAAAGCGCGAGTTTGGATACGAAACAAGAAGACTTAAAATCAATTCTGTACCACGAGTTCACATTGCCCACACCATTTTAGATAATGTAAAGGTGCCTAAAGAGTACGTTCTTGCTGATGATGGAGGAGGTTACACTCGTCTCTTTGAAGGACTGGTTCCTGAACGATTGGGGATTATGGGATCTGGAGTTGGAATCTGCTGGGGAGGATTAATTTACGGAATTATTTATACCAACTTGAGAAAACAATTTGGTCAGAATGTGATTAAATTCGAAGGTGTTGGCTTCGGATTAGCCGATCTTTTGTCAAGAGCATCAGCAGCGACTGCGTTGGCTTTTCAAGCAGCAACTATTTACGATAAGCAGGTTTTGTTTGCTGACAAACCTAGTAAAACCGCAGAAAAATGGGTAGCGGGAGTATCTTCACAAGGAAAATATGTCTTAGCAAAATTAACCCATGAAATCTGTTACGAAGTACAACAATTAATGGGTGGTATCAGCGTAACAGATAACACTCCTGTGGATGAGCTCATGGACACGAGTAAGATTGAAGAAGTAATTGGAGGAGCACGTAATATACAGTTGTTTATCATCCAAAATGCGTTAAGAAGATATTTGAATAATCTTTAAATTCTTTTTTTCCTTTTTTTAAATGTGGTTGCAAAAATGTATTTATCATACATCAACGGAACAATAAAAAGAATCTGGTGGTAATTTTGGATTTTATTTCAAATTGGGACGAAACAAAAAAGAAAATAATCCGAATTATAAATCTTGAAAAAGATGAAGAATCGCTCACATTAAGGATTACTAACATTCAATCAATAATCGCAGATTCGGGAGATCCTTATATTGACAAGTTTATGGAAATTGGAGCTATTTTAGCAAGCGAGGTTATAAAAAAGATCTTTAACGTAGGAGATGTCGATACTCTACCCATAGAAATTGAGGATCAAGGTGATATTTCTGTACTAAAGTTTAAGACTAAAAAATTGTTTATGGTAACCTCACACCTCCTTGAAGCCATATTTCTTGGGGATATTGTGAAAGAAATCTATGAAGGAAATCAATCTGCTTTCGATGACTTTCTAAAAGAGTTGTCTTGATTTGCTAGTAATAAGCGATTTTGGTTTGAGATAATAGATTAAAATGGAAGTGATTATTCACACTAGATTTAACATTTAAAATTTTCACAGTAAAGCTTAAACTGATCGGTTTTATTTTTAAAAAAGAGTTTTCTGTCTATTAGTTTCTCTATTACTCTCATCGAGTTGTTTTTCCTTTATATCAAATATTATAATTCTGTTCTTACTAACAAATTTTGGACCGATCCCTTTGATTTTTTTCAGAGGCCCATTAATTCCCTTTACGTTCCCTGTTCTTGTATATAGTATTTTGGTATGTTTAATTGCTTTAAATACTTGATAAGGTGTTTTAAAGTTTTTAATCAAGGTTTCGGCTTTTTTAGGACCGATATCGACTAATCCCTCTATAATAAATGTCCTTCGTTCCTCATTAGACATTTTTTTAGGGGCTTTTCGGGACAATACAGGTGCATCGTCTTTAACCTGCTCTCTATAGGCTATTCTTTCAACAACTATAGCAGTGTCTTCAATATTTCTTGTCGGAATCACCGAAATTCCTAATTTATAAGAGATGTAAGATAATGCCCCATATATAGAAGATATTCTCATTCCTGTATTTTCAAAAACATCATCATTTAATCCTTCCAGAATAAGAATTGGTGTCTCATAGGTGTCTTTCAATCTGATTAATTGTTCAAACAACCGATTATCCATAATAGAAGATACAAAGTCAAATCCCTCTTTTCTTTCTATAGCTATGTCCTCAGAAATAACAATGTCAGCAATATCGAGTTGTTTTGATTCGTAGAGGATATTTTCATTTTGATCTAAAATATCTTTTAATTTAGTTTCTCTGTGATCAATAATAATAAATAACGGCTTCTCTTTGGTCATACTTATCATATGTATATGAGAGATTTAACTTAAAAATAAGGGATAAATGATTTTTTGTAACATTATTAAATCTCTATATCACGAGGAGGTCAATCTTCGACAATTGTGATATGCGATTTATTCTCAAGCTCAATGAATTGAGAACCATCTTTCGATGGGAGAGTAAGGTAATGTACGATTGCCTCCATACTATATAACTCATTTTTGTAAATTATGTAAACAATCATCAAGGCCCCGGTAATTTCCGTAATCTGTACGATTAAATTTGTTAAGAGTGTATTAATCCAAGCTGGAAATGGATCGTGTGTATAATCCATATCGTAAGCTATAAAAGGGTAAAAGAGAGGTATATCGGGGAGATCTAAAAGCAAATGCGAGACTACTCCCAATAAAAAAGAAAAAGAAATAGGTTTATTTCCTTTCGTGAGAGCAAAAAGAACGAAAAAACTTAAAATTACAAATAGTAGGGAGTGGAAGTATGCTCTTCCGCTCGATAATCTCAAAAACATCATAGATTTATCAATTATGTCGGGTATTGCAGAACCAATAATCAAACTAAGTCGATGGATTTTAGCTTTTTGTTTCACCCGTGGAATTTCAAATATCATGAGCGGTAATGCGATATGAAAAATTAAAAAAATATTTCTCTCCTCTTCCGTGTTATATGGGTATAATTTTACTTAGCTTAAAAAAATAAAACAAATAATAAATAGCGATCAGGGTTAAAAACACTTCTATAGAAAATTTTATAGCCCTTTTTAGTAAGTACGGATAGCTATAACTATAATCCTTTTCTATTCTTTCAATATTAAATTTTTCGTCCGACTTCATAATATTCTTACGCTTGATTCAGAATTCGAACTCTTTCATAACTTCTTCAACTGTGTAATTCTTGTGAACAATTTTCGCAATTGCTTTTACTAACATCGTAGGATCTTTAGACTGAAATACATTTCTGCCGAAAGCTACGCCAGCTCCTCCTGCTTGAATCGAATCATATACTACACCTAATAAATCAGGAATTGTATCCATTTTTGGGCCGCCAGCAATTATTACGGGGGTATGAACGCTTTTTACGATATATTCAAAGCTTTCGATGTCTCCTGTATAATTAGTTTTAACGATATCAGCTCCTAATTCAGCACCTACTCTTACCGCAATATTTACAACTTCAGGATCATTTTCGTCTTTAATTTCTTTTCCTCGAGGGTACATCATAGCTAATAACGGTATACCCCATTCTCTACTTTTTTCAACCACATTATGAGCGTCAATTAACATTTCTGGTTCTTCATCAGCACCAATATTAATATGAATTGAAACCGCGTCGGCTCCCATCTTTAACGATCTTTCAACCGAGCACACCAATACTTTTCGATTTGGATCCGGTGCTAACATCGTAGCGGCGGAAAGGTGGATGATTAACCCGATGTCTTTTCCATATTGGCGATGTCCTGCTCCAACCATACCAGAATGCTCTAAAACGGCGTTGGCACCTCCCATAGCAACCTTATCTATCATTTTAGCTAAATCTTCCAAACCCTTAATGGTTCCCACGCTCATTCCATGGTCCATTGGGATGATAATGGTCCTTTTACTGTTTCTATCAAAAATTCTTTCCATCCGAATTGCTTTTCCAATATTAGGCAAAACTACCACTTAATCAATTGTAAATTTTGTGAACTATTTCATTTTTTTTAAGGCTAATCAATAATAATGAGATTAATCATTTAAAATTATATAAAAAACAATAAGCCTTTCTTTGTATAAATAAGAATATTTACTTCACTTATAGGATAGAAGGATTTTCCATATCAGACCTATTAACCTTAGCGCTTTAAAAGCGAATGTAAAGTCATTTATGCTTAGCGTAATTGAGAAATTTAACGAATATTCGATAAGAATAATTAAAAGTCCCTGCTAAGTGAATTTAATATCCTTTTTTATAAAAATTAGTGATAAGAAAAAAATTAAACCTCGACAATAAATCTTTTTTTCCCGGCGGGAATTATTTTCACCTTTTTCCCTTTCAAAATGTTCATATGTCTTACTAAGTCCTCAGGAATATTTATAACCAAAGATCGCCCTGAAATGGTAACTTTTCTCTCAAATACAAACATCTCTGATTTTATTATATCAGTTCTTCTTTCCATTTCCTCAACTTGATCATCTGTAAATATGAATTCACCGCAATTAGTGCATTCGTAAGCGCTTACTTTTTTTAAGGGTATTCCTTCTTCATACTCGTAGCTGTCTAATATTACTTCCTTCGCTTCAATACCACATTTCTTACATATCATTTTTCCCATTTTTTATTTCTCCTCCAATATGCTGTAATCACTTCTTCTTTATCATTTTTGTTGATAAACCAAACAACAATGAGACTTTTCAAACCAAGGGGAATCTTACTGTATTTTTTTATTCCAAATCTCGAGTTAATTTCTTCAAAGATTACCTCGTGGTTCTTGATAGCTTCAATAACCTCATTTTCCGTTATTCCTCTTTTTATTAATTGTTTTTTTGCATGTTTAGTAATTAATACCACTATAATCACTTATCTTATAAGTGATCAAATATTTAAATTTTATGACAATGAAATTAGCTTCTCCACCAAAATATTGTTTAAAAGTCCTTTGAGGCGATTTAATCAATAAAATTGGCAGTGTCTACCACGGCCTTCAAATCAGTGTCGGTTTTACTTTTTTGCTTTTTCAGGAAAATCGACATTATTGTGAATTCCTCGGCTTTCTTTTCTTGAAATCGCGCTCACAATGATGATTTTTGCAACGGTTGCTAAATTTCTTAACTCCACCAAATTCTTTTCGATCTTGAAATCCCAATAATATTGATTTATCTCGTCCAACAATAAATTTATGCGTTTTTTCGCTCGCTGAAGCCTCTTATTCGTTCCCATCGTTTTTAGCTCAATTTCCTTTAAATCCCTTTATTTCGTTGTTAAGATCATTTTAGTCTCTACGGATATTTCTCTACGGATAGGACGAGAAATAAATTACTAAACTATGGGCGTATGACCTCTAATAAATACTCTTGGTTTCAAGATAATCAGTAGATAAGACAAGTATAATCAATAATCACGAAGCACAAATATCGGAAACATTGGACAAAACGGTCAAATACGCTCGTAAATACTTTACACCACAATGAAGTGCATTTTTTGGGGCTATCGAGCGTAAGAACCCGTCCTCGTAGTTTTTATTAAAGCACAATGTACTCTTTTTTCAAATTTACGGGAAGATCTGGGACGGGTCAAAACATGGTTATCCTCCTAATGAAAAATATATCAGTTTAAGAAATTTAGCTACACTTCTAGGTGTAGATAAAAATAATTTGCGAGCAGACAGTAACTTTTTCAGTGTTATTTTAAAAATAGAGAAGGCTATTTTGTATTACAATTTAAAAACTAAAGGAGAGCTACCCGAATTAGTCCACGCATTTGAAGAATTCATCTCGGATTTCAAATTGGATTATATCGTTTACAAGATCTTTCAGAGATAATCCGAAAGTGTATTTGAAAAAAGCAAATTGGCTGAATTGTTAGAATTAGCTGATTCAAACATCTTTAGAGAATTAAAAATAGATGTTATTATTAGCAGACTCATCAACATTTACTTTCTAGGAAAAGAAGTGCTTAAAATTGGAATCAATCCGAATTCCTTAGAGAAAATAAGACAAGCTTGTTATAATGTATGTATAATTTACTTAATGGCAAAAAATATTCTTCAGGAAGAAGAGCCTGGTCTTGATAATTTTCATCTAATTTTCAAATCGCTTTTATTTCTAAATAAAATTAAAGATGGTAAAAAACCACCTTCTAAACAAATATCATTAGGAGATCTAAGTGAAATGATGAGCCTTGGCACTGATAGGACATATTTATATGGTGTATTGTATAGAAATAGTAGAATTTCTTGGAGGAATCTGAATAATCTTTTTAGCTATATTCCAGTGAACACTTTTGCTTACTATGAAATAGACAAATATCTAACAAAATATCATTGGAGGAGATTTAGGAAAAGGGATAAAGGATATCATAAATATTGGGATCGTCCCGAAGTAAAAATTGTACTTAAAAAATACTTAGTTGATGAAACATTAGGTTTGGATATTTATCTTTTAATTTTTTTTAATCCGGATAATGATGATCTCATCGATTTGCATCATATCTCTGGTAATAATTCTAGTAATGATATTAAAGATTTGGTTCCACTTTTGGTAAGTTCTCACAGAAGTCTCACTTTCACTGATTTGAATAAAACCCAAATTGCTGTGAAAATTTCTAATAAAAAAATTCTTAAAAGAAAATTAAATCTAAGATATCTTACTTCCCTTAATTATTCAAAAGAAAATGAAATTATTATAAAAAACCTCTTATCTGGTAAATTATGGTCAGAAATCGGCTCTAATATAAAGCAAGAATGGATTTTTCGCTGGAAAGATAAAAATATATCAGGAATTCGAGAATGGTATAAAAAATACGGATTCTCGGGTCTATTAAAAGAATATGAAAAAACAATTGAAAGATTAAAAAAAATCTGTACATCATCAAGTTTGAAATCAAAGTTTATTTTTTGGTTTTTTCAATCTTTTGTTCCTAATCTAAGTTAATCATTACTAAAGAATGAAATAGATTATTAATTTTCACCAAGGTCTTTTTATATACGAACTCCTCGCGGTATTCTCTGAGTTTGGATGATCTTCATTATAATGGGTACCTCTGCTTTCTTTTCTCGACATTGCGCATCTAATTACAATTTCTGCTACCATCCAAAGATTTCTTAATTCAACTAAATCTTTAACCAGTTTGTAATTCCAGTAATAATTTTCGATTTCTTCAGAGAATAAATTCATCCTTTTTAAAGCTCTCTTCAATCGTCTATCAGATCGTACAATACCTACAAAGTTTTGCATCGTAGTTCGTATTTCGTCCCAATTTTGGGTTATTACTACTGCTTCTGTAGACGGAACAGCATTTCCGGGCTCCCATTGTTCAAATTCTTTAGCTTTCAAACTTGGAATTATAGCCGCAATTTTTTTTGCGCATTCGTGTGCGCATACTAAACCTTCCAATAAGGAATTACTCGCCAGTCTATTAGCTCCGTGGAATCCCGTGCACGAGCTCTCTCCTATAACGAATAGATTTTTAACGTCAGTCTTCCCATCTATGCCAGCGACTACTCCACCACAACAATAATGTGCTGCAGGGACCACTGGAATCTTGTCAGATGTTATGTCTATTCCAAATTTCAAACATTTTTTATAAATATTAGGAAAATGATTAACAATAAATTCGGAATCTCGATAAGATGCAATATCTAGAAAAACATAGTCATCTCCTGATTTTTTGAGCTCAGCATCGATTGCTCTTGACACGATATCTCTTGGAGCTAAATCTTTTAATGGATGATATTTTTCCATAAAAGTTCTGCCTTTAATATCTTTCAAAATCGCTCCTTCCCCTCTCATAGCTTCGGTAATTAAGAAATTCTTAGCGTAAGGATGATACAAGCAAGTAGGATGAAATTGATAAAATTCCATGTTTGAAATAGTCGCGCCAGCTCGATAGGCCATCGCAATACCATCTCCAGAAGCAACATCTGGATTAGTCGTAAATAAATAGATCTTTCCTCCTCCGCCCGTTGCTAGTATAGTGACTTTAGCTGAGATACCATAAATCTCTTCCGTATCTTGATCTAAGGCATAACAACCGTAGCATTTAAAGTTTCTGGCGTAAAGATTAATAGCACACCATTTTTCCTTTATCTCAACATTATCTAATGATTTCACTTTTTCTATGAGTGTTTTTTCTACACTCTTTCCAGTAAAATCATCGACGTGAAGGACTCTGCGTTTAGAATGCCCTCCTTCCTTTCCGAGGTCATATTCTCCGTTTTCGTCTCTTGTGAAATTAACTCCCCACTCAATTAAATCATTTATACGTTCCGGTGCTTTACTAATAATAGCTCTTACAACATCCTCATCACATAAACCGTCCCCTGCCACTAATGTATCTTGAACGTGCTTTTCAATGCTATCATCTTTGTCCCAGACGCAAGCAATTCCCCCTTGCGCGTAATATGTGTTACAGTCTTCGAGTCGTTCCTTCGAAATGAGTAATATATTACTATCTTTAGCAAATTGGTTTAATTTTATTGTTAAGGTAAGACCTGAAACTCCGCTGCCAATTACTAATATATCGGTAGAAATCTTCATTACGAAATTCCTTGATTATTTTTTTAATATTATTCGAACTTGTTTATAATTCCATTAATATTTTATTATATTTTTTCTCGAAATATCATTTTTATATCTTTCGACGCAAAAAAGCAG
>WJKD01000553.1 GCA_014729315.1 Promethearchaeota archaeon
GAAACAGTTTATAATGTTAGCTTAGAAATTGACACTACTCTAGGATATATAGCAAATTATACATGGCAATGTGATAATTCTTCCAGAATAATCTCAAATTTTGTTTCGGACTCCGTATTCGTTTTAGATTTTGAGGACGGTACGCATTCATTTACTTGGACTTTTCCCAATATCTCAATCGGGGATATTATACCAATTGCTATATCAGGAGAGGGAGATCATAATTTCATGGTCACAAGTTTAGAGTATTACGACCCTTCTGGTACGTATCCAGTAGGAATATATGTATTAGAAGATCAAGACACTGATAATGGAATCGCTTATTTCGAATGGAGGACTGGCGCCCTCGTCTACGCAGACTTTTGGCTCGAAACCCCGGTCTCTGATTCAATACCTCCCGAGTTGACTGGATATCCGTTTTCAATTCCATATACCATTACTAATTATGAACTAAATGGATCCTATGGGACGATTATGATTACTCCTAATGACGAGCCCGAACTTAGTGACGAAACAGTGGAACCAAAAGAGGGTAATAGAAATACAATTTTGGATTTTACAGTTAATTATACCGATCCAGATAACGATGCTCCCTCATATGTGAATGTGATCGTCAATGAAACGGTTTATTCCATGTCAAAGAAAGATGATTCAGACGAGGATTACACTGATGGTTGTATTTATAATTTTACAACTTCCTTACCCATTGCTCCTTATAATTATTCGTATTATTTTAACTGCTCTGATGGTTTAGAATCTGATGAGACAATCCACTATTCTGACTTAAAAGTGACGAATCACGATCCAGCGTTATCTGAAGGATCAGTAAACCCAAAGGAGGGCTATCAAGATACTATGTTCCTCTTCAACGTAACATATAGGGATAGTGATAATGACGAACCGACTGAGATCAATGTGATCATAAATGAAACAGTTTATAGTATGGATAAAGAAGACGACTTAGATACCGATTATACTGATGGATGCGTATATGAATATGAAACCTACCTACTTCCAAGCGAATATAATTACACTTACAAGTTTGAGTGTAGCGACGGGTTAAAAGCCGACGAAACTAGTCTATATAAGGATCTAAATGTCAGCGCATCAACTGGGGTTGGTCCTCCCAACCTAGTTCTAACATTTTTCCATCCAAAGCTTGGAAATCAATTTACTCCTTTCACCTTTATAATAAACTACTTCGATCCTGATAATAACGCGCCCACCTCTATAAATACGGTAATAAACGGAACAGCATATCCTATGGATAAGTTGACTTTTTTTGATTATAATTTTATCGATGGATGTTTGTATAATTTTTCGACTAATTTAGCTCCAGCGCCTTACAACTATTCTTATTATTTCAATTGTAGCGATGGTACTTATACATATGAAACACCTAAATATAACGATTTGAAAGTAATAGGTATAATACCGCCCACTCTAAGCGATGAAAGCGTTGATCCAAAAATAGGAAATCAAAAATCTCAATTTACATTCACGGTTAACTATACAGATCTTGATAACGACGCACCTTCTTCGATATGTGTTGAGATAAATGGAACTGCTTTTGACATGCAAAAGGTAAACTCTTCTGATAACGATTATACGGACGGATGTTTGTATAACTTTACAACGACAATAATTCCAGCGATTTATAATTATACTTATTGTTTTAATTGTTCGGATGGAGTCTTTTCTCCGGTTTTGACAATTATGCATGATGATCTGAAAGTTAATGAATATGTTGCTCCCCCTCTTCCTGGAGACGACGACGATGACGACGATGATGACGATGACGAAGGTTACGAATCGTTTGCATTTCCTATAACCGTAATAGTAATAGGTTCTGTTATAGGTGTTGTGATGGCTGCGATATATCTATTTAAAAGAAAGACAAAATAGATATAATAATCCAAATTCCAAAATTCTTTTTTTTTTAATATTCTTTTTTTTTCCCTAATCGACAGGAAATTCTTACTTTAAATTTGAAAATTTTTGTTAAAGATAAAATCAATGTTCCTCAAAAAACATATATAAATATATATTGTTCTAGTAAGCTGGTAAATGAAAAATATAAATATCAAAATTGAAATATCTAATTGAAAGGAAATTGGTTGACAATAATACAAATTAAAAGAGGTAATATTATTTCTTTAAATAACGAAATCGAGCAATTTTTGATAAATAAAGGCGCCTTGAGAGTAGGATTTGCTACTCAAACAACCTTGTATGGTGGTCCACCGAGTGTAGATATTACTTATTCTTTGTCAGAAGCTCAGTCTGCGATATGCTTTGCACTACCTTTAGACAAGAAAAAGATACGCAAATTCCTGAGAAAAGACCTTCCAGATGGGTGTAAAGACCATGAGTTGGATAATATCGCAACTAATATTAAAGCATACAAAATGGCAATTAGCACTTCTAAAATGCTTCAAGAAAAAGGATATCAAGCAGCAGCGGTTTTCCCGAATTTTAAATATCGAGAAGAGATGCCCGGATGGGAGCTTAAAATGTATCCTGAACTATCATTGAAATACATTGCTGCGCGTTCAGGAGTGGGATCAATTGGATGGTCGGGTAATATCGGGATTAAAGGTTATGGAACAGCAATTATATTAGGATGTTTAGTGACCTCTGCCAACTTAGAACCTACCGATCCTGTTCCAGAGGAAGAATCATTTTGTACTAAATGTAAACTATGTCAGAAGGCTTGCGCATTAAGAATGTTCGACGACGAGAATACGGAGTCAATTACTCTGGGAGGATACACTTTTAACTTTTCCAAGAGGAGGAATTTAGCGCGCTGTCAAGTTGTATGTGGGGGTCTGACTGGTTTAGAAAAGGATGGGAATTGGTCGACTTGGTCTCCGGGCCGCCATCCCTACCCCGAAACGGATAAAGAGGTCATCCGTCTGTTATCCCTCGCAGTTACCAACGCGATGAAGTGGCCAGAGAACTATATACACGGTCAATATGATACAAGTAAGCTGGTAAAAGACGAAGATCTAATGAATGCTTTAGGAGATCAAAAAGACAAGATTATCAAAATGATAAAAGAGACGAGATTAACCTGCGGTAATTGTCAGCTTATATGTTGGGGTGAACCAAAAGAAACTAAAAAGAATTATAACATCTTGATTAATTCAGGGTGTGTAATCCAAAGAGAAGATGGGGGTATCGAGGTTTTACCCGCTGAACAAGCTGCTGAAGTCTTTGACCAATTCCCCTCCAAACATAAGAGAAAATATCGCAGGAATTATAAAAAATAACAAGATTTCCTTCTTTTTATTTATTTTCACGCAGCTGATTTAGAAATTAATCTTCTTTCTATAATTTAATAAAAATGAGAGGAATTTTTTAGAATTTGGGAACATAAGTTATGTATCAACGGTCGGGCTACTGTAAACTTCGCACAGATGCTAGAGGGACAAGATAATACTTTTACGTATCAGCTTACAAGTGATAACAAAATTAAACTGAAGCAATTTATCGTAGATAGTTCTAACGCACACTTCGACCAATTTGCCGCCTCTAAGTACGATACTTTATGGGACAAACACGCTCAAATCGCCTACGAAGCCGCCTACTTCTCCTATCTAGACCAAGACGGAAATTACGAATCGCTAATCCAACCAACGA
>WJKD01000554.1 GCA_014729315.1 Promethearchaeota archaeon
ATTGTATACCGTTTGCGTGCTGACGAGGAAAAGCTCAGCGATCGCCTCGCAATCGGGATAATAATTGGTGCGATACGCTTGAAGGAGGGCAAGGTACCGTCTGGCTTGCTTTAGAGACGATTCTTCTCGGACAAGTTCTTCTAACTCTTCCTTTTCTAAGTGGGGGACGACTTTCACAGGTAACATATGCATCGTACCCCAACTTTTATTAATTAAGGGGTGTGATATCTGGATAGATACGATCAAAAAATTTTATCGAAAAAGACTCTAAATGTACATTTTAATATCTTACTTATAAATTATAGGAATTGCGAAAGCAGTATCGATTGAATTTTCGATATTTTAGAGTTAGAATTAAACTTGAATCGAATGGTTTAACCCAACAGACAGATTCAGAATAAATATTCTGTATTTGTAAGTTGTTGTGGCTTTCCTCTTTTAATTACGAAATTATCTTCAAGATTTATCGCCCCCCAATGAGGAATGATGATTTTAGGTTCGAGAGAGACAACCATATTTTCCTTGAGGATTGTATCATTATTAGGCAAAAAATAAGGTGGTTCGTCAAGTTCTAAACCAATACCATGACCTAATCCCTGATAATAATACCCATCTCCTTGAAAATATTTATCCAAATTCTCTTTTTCCAATAAGGTTTTCATTTTTTTGTAAATTATATTAACTGGATTTCCAGCTCGTAAATAATCTTCGATTACACCCAAAAATGTATCTTTTAAAATTAGATAATTTTCCTTAAATTTTTCTGGTACAGTTCCCGCATGGAAAGTTCTTGCATGATCAGCGTGATAACCTTCATAAATTATAGCAAAATCACAGACAACCATGTCACCGTCTTGAAATTTTCTGTCAGAATATCCATAGGGTATAGCGGGTGAGAAACCATTTCCTGATAAAATTGGAAAAGAGCTTGGAGTCCATAATCCATCGCCAGAAGTCAGGATGAACCAATTTCTCCCGAAAGCGTTATTTACATTACTAAAATGGACCGATTTATTTTTTATAGCTTCTTTCATTACTTCAGCAGCGATTTCGTGTTCTCTCAATCCAGGTTTTAAGATTCCAGCTAATTTTTCTTGCGTTTTCTGAGCAACTTCTCCAGCTTTCTTGTGTATCTCAATTTCTTTTTGATCCTTTATCATTCTTAGTTTTCTCAACTTCATTTCGACATTAAGGATTTCAGCTTGATTCAATAGCTTTTTATAGTACTGATAATAAGATGTTGGTAAAGAATCTAACTCCATGCCAATTTTAGGATGTTCTATATTTGGACTACAATTTATTATGTGATCAGTAATTTGAGAAGTTTTTTTTAATTCTACAATGTCATTGACAATAGATTCTTTTTTGGCCCGAAAAAAATTTCTCCTCACGAATAATTTGGGGTCATCCTCAGCTTTTAACAATAGCGAACCATATTGTGCTGTTCCCGTCAACCAATATAAATTTTGTAAATTAGTCACGATCACATAATCTAAATTCTTCCGATCAATGAATTGTTTAACTTTTTTTATCCGGGATTCATAGTCAAAACCCATGGTTGTCATAACATAGAATTAAATCTGTCATTGTAAAAAAACTACTAGTATCATTTCTGTTTAAAATTAACAACATACTGATTTTTGTTCAATTATTTCTATAATATAAGTTACAACAGATTAGTTTTTTTCTAATTTAGATCTCAAAAGTTAAGACTATCTATTTAAAACTAGATCTTAAACATGGAAAGCAATAATTCAAAAAGCGAAATTTTTACCCTATTTTTTACTAACGAGCGCAACTTTACCTTGTAAGGTTCTTCGTTTTTGATATAGTAATGTTTAAATATTTGATAATATAGTTATGAAAATTGAGAATTCATATTTTTAAAATAAAAAAAACAGTAGGAGAGATGTATAGATATGAAAATAACAGAAAATATTGGCCCAAATAAAGGAAAAAAAAGGAATAAGGAAGAAGACGAGGATTGGGACGAAGATGAAGACGAGGATTGGGACGATGAAGACGATGAAGACGATTGGAATGAAGACGAGGATTGGGACAATGACGAGGATTGGGATGATTTCGATGAATATTAAACAATAATAAGCGAAATAATGCAACTTTTGAGTTAGAATTGGCGCTTCTTTCTCATATTAAATATAAATTTTTTTTGATTATTTTCGTCATTTCTTTCGATAAATTTTTGTCAAAACTTTTTTACTGTGATAAATAGTATCCTCCAACTTTAGAAATGAATCAAAATTTAAGAGAGGGTACTTATAAGATATAAAAATAGTATCCTTTTTTGCGGTTTTAAATACGTGTTTCAAATATTTCTGCATCGTTGGCAAGCTAAAAATATATACGAAATTAAATTTTTCAAGAGATTGGTTAAAGAGATCTCCATTTTTAATTTTAATTTTTTTATAATGTCGTTTTTTGTACTTCCGATTTTTTTTTAGCCAATTGATCTTGTCATTTGCCTCTTTAATTAAATTTTGGCTTATTTCCAATCCAACTGATTTTACTCCATATCTTAAAGCGCTATAAATCACAATTTTTCCATTTCCTGCCCCCAGATCAATCAATGTGTCGGCTCTTTTGTAAGCAAAATTGAATTTTTGCCTAAGCCTATAGAAGATCTCTCTTAAATGTTCCTCATCAGTCTCTAAAAATGGGAGCGTTAGTTGATAATCAATACTAATGAAATCTCTAATCTTCATATAAATCTGTTTCAAATGGTTCAAAAGTTAATTTTCAGTAATTTTTCAAAATCACATCAAAATAAAGAATTTCTTTTGAATATTTAAATTTTTTTTCTTGACATTCTTATTCTCTTGTAATCTTGGAATGTATCTAATATTCCTGTTATCATATCGCTATTAATCGTTTAGCGATTTTTTACATCTTTATAAATTCCTAAATTTTTCTAATGCGAACTTAGTCTGCCGAATAATAATATTTTTTAAAAATAATTCGTATTTGAAGAGTAAATTGAAATCACCAAGTGAAACAATTAATATTTCGAATTTACGATAATGGTAAAAGCAAACAATTTCACACCAACCTCACAAAAATTACACTACATTGATCCCTACCAAACTGCTTACAAAAATACCCGAATCTCTTATCAATTTGGGCGAAAAGACGGTAAAAAAGCAGTGAGGTTTTTTTTTAAAGGAAAGCCAGTTACCACAAGGGTTAAAATTAAGAAATCTCAAGGTTCGTCTTTTGATATTCGAGCTTATGGAGGACAATACATTTATTCTGCTCAAATGCAGCGAGAAGAATGCCTTCAGGTAATTATAACGCGCCTTTTTGAAAAGCTAGGGTTTAACGTAGAAATCGAGCCAAAATTGGAGCAGTTTACACCCGATGTTTTGATAAAGAAAGCCCCTTATCGGATCTATATTGAATTAAAAGCTTACCATAAACATAATTTATGTGGTGATCCCGAAATTGCTCAAGCTATGAAGTACTTTGAAATGGCTAGCAGAATAGAGGAGGAGAGTAAGGAACCAGCAAGCGCTAGAATGCCTCCGAGAGTAATCTTAATTACATCGGGAACGCTTATCGATAAGCATGAGAGTGTGTTTGCCCATAAATCCCAAAATCACCTTAAATTTGTGAAAAAGTTCTACAAAAAATTTATTCTTCCAAGAAGATTAGTTAATTCAATGGATAAATTCATCGGGAAAATGATGTATATTCACGCTCACAAGAAATTCAAGAAAAATGTAAAAATTGGATTAAGAAAGATGAATATAAAATTCCCCGAAGATTATCATAACTTTAATACCAAAGAATATATTTTAGACTTCTCAAACTATGATTTGCTTATATTAGATGCTCATCTTTTTTATAATTTACTAAACGACGAGAATTTAAAGCAGGAGGCGCATTATTTTCGGTTGATAAGGCAAACGAGACTTGAAAAGCTTATTATTAATCCGGAAATTCTAAATCTTACATAGGAAGATGAATATTTTCTATCTTAATTTTCGAGAAGGCTTAAGAAAAAATCTTTTTTCTAAAATTATTCAAATTCAATAAGGGATTCCATATATTCTTCAGGTTTTTTATAACCTAAAAGATTTAAGATGGTTGCTGCAATATTACCTAATTGAGGAGATTCGAGCTTTTGAGAAATTCGATATTCTCTATCGTAATTTGAATCTACAATAGCGAACATTACAGGATTTAAAGTATGCGAAGTCTCCATTTCTTCCATTTCCTCTAAATTTCCGTGGTCTGCTGTGACAATAGTAATACCTTTTTTCTCGTTAACAAGCTTGACTATTTCTTCGACACATTTATCCACCGTCTCCGCAGCAATCATTGCGGCTTTTTTACTTCCTGTGTGACCTACCATGTCTCCATTAGCGAAATTAACTCTTAAAAATTTATATTCTTCTCCATTGATTGCCTTCTTTAACCTGTCTAATACTTCGAAAGCCTTCATCTTTGGAAATTCTTTGATTTTTTCAGAAGGATCGGACTTGATTTCTATGTATTTTTCGTAATCTTCGCAAACATATCCTTCGTTATTTCCATTCCAGAAATAGGTAACGTGCCCGAATTTGTGAGTTTCTGCGATTGCGAATTGTTTAATTTTTTCAGCACATAAATAATTTGTGAGACAATTTTTAATTTCGGGGGGTTCAATAAAGTAATTGTTTGGAATGTCAGCCTCATCGTCGTATTTCAATAATCCGTAATAGAAGACTTCGGGGTTGCATTTTTTTTCAAACTCAGAAAAGTCTTCTTCGTCAAAAGCGCGGGAAATTTGAATCGCTCGGTCGCCTCTGAAATTAAAGAATAGAACGGCGTCACCATCCTCCATTTTACCAACGGGGTTGTCTTGATCGTCAACAATTACAAAGGCTGGAATATATTGGTCACTTATATCACTATCCATTTTTCGTGCTTGGTGTATTGCGTCCAAAGCAGATTTAAAATATCCTTTAAAGCGAGATAATTGTTCTGGTATACCGCATACATGAGCTTCCCAGCCTCTTCTTACTACATCCCAATCTGAATTATATCGATCCATAGTTACTCGCATCCTTCCCCCTCCAGAGGCTATGCTGTAATCGTATTGGGTTCCATCATTTATTTTTGCGAGTTCTTCTTCAAGTTGATTAATATATTTATCAGCTGATTGAGGAGGAACATCTCTTCCATCAAATAATGTATGAATCCTTACTTTTTTAATATCTGATTCTTTTGCTCCGCGTAAAAGTCCTATTAAGTGGGATAAATGGCTATGGACATACCCATCTGAGAGAAGACCAATTAAATGAAATGTCTTTTCGGTTTTTTTTAATTTACTCGTTAAATCGAGCCATTTTTGTGTTTTGAACAAATTTTTTGAAAGTATACTTTCTTTAGCTAAGAGAGCTCGTTGTTTTACTACCTGACCAGCACCCATTGCATTGTGTCCTACTTCGCTATTTCCCATCTCTTCGTTCGTAGGTAATCCCACTGCCGTTCCGTGAGCTTTCAACTCTGTATACAAGTTTAGATTAGGACACTCTCTTTGTAGTTTATCTATAAAAAGCGTATTCGCTAAATAGAATGCATTAGCGGTGTTTTTCTTTCCTAAACCTATTCCATCCATAATGACAAGTACGAGGGGACCTTTTCGACCGTTAAATTTATCTAATTTAGTTAATCTATAATTTTCCACAGCAACCGAACTCGAATATTCTAAAATTGAATAATTTAATATATTTAATCATTTTTAATAACTTTTAGAAAATAAATTATTAATCTTTATGAATTCCTAAGAAATAAGAACGAAACTTTTAAGTAGATCTTATAG
>WJKD01000555.1 GCA_014729315.1 Promethearchaeota archaeon
CTTTTACCACATCTTTTTTAATAAGTGCTTGAAGTTTCCTTTTCTTAACTTCCGAATAGAGATCCTTCCAACTCATACTTTTTTCACTAAGAGGTTAGTTTTAAATGAATCTAATCAAAAATATAAAGAACACTGTTTTATTTTATACATAATAAAACTCGTTAACTATAAATATTTTCGCAGAATTCGATGGATATGGTAGGAATTGATAAATTAGGACGACCTCAGGAGTTTTGGGAGCATTTTCTTCAAATTTCGAAGATCCCGCGCTGCTCGGGTAAGGAAGAGCAAATTAGAAACTATATCGTAAGCTACTCGAATAAGCTCAAATTAAAGCATAAAATTGACGATGCCGGAAACTTGGTGGTTGAACTCCCTTCAGAAAACAAAAAGGCGGTGAGGTGTGTTCTCCAAGCGCATTTAGACATGGTATGCGAAAAAGACGATGAAATTGAGCACGATTTTTCTTCCGACACGCTTTCGTTAAAAATAGAGGAAATACAAGGAAAAAAGTGGCTCACGGCGGAGGGAACAACTTTAGGCGCAGATAACGGCGTTGGTATTGCCTATATTTTAACCTTGATGGATAAAATAAATTCTGAGGAACTTAAATTTCCGAACATCAGTTTCCAATTTCTTTTTACGGTGGAAGAAGAAACTGGACTCGTTGGAGCATTAAATATTGATAAAAATTTAATCAACGGAAAATATTTAATAAATCTTGATTCTGAAGAAGCCGATAAATTCGTGGTTGGATGTGCGGGAGGCATCACCACAATGGGAGAGATTCCCCTTACCTATAAGGACGAGGACAATGAGAAAAGTGCGTCAACCTCTTTCATACTTTCCATAAAGGGATTGAAGGGAGGGCATTCGGGTACTGATATTCATAAAGGGAGAGCAAACGCTATTAAAATCCTCTCTAAAATACTATGGAAAATTAATAACAAATATAAAATTTCGATCTATTCCTTAGACGGAGGAAATCTCTCTAACGCAATCCCACGAGAAGCGCACGCCAAATTCATGTCAATTTATAACCTTAAAGACAAAATTGAAGCATTCTGCCAAAAGATTATATCTGAAATTGAGCTAGGAATCTCGAAAGTAGAACCTAACATGCAAATTTCGTTAAGAGAAGTTGAATTGGACAATAATGAGAACCTTATCTCAGATATCATAACGGATAAAGTGTTTCATTTACTTTACATAATGCCAAACGGTCCGATATCTTATCATTCAAAAGATCGAGATTTGGTTTATACTTCTACAAATTTGGCATCTATTAAAACTGAGGAGGATAAGATCATTATAACAACCAGTCAACGGAGTTTACACGAGATATCTAAGAGAATTATGTGCGAGAAGATCGAAGCTCTATTTAGATTAGCGGATTTAAAAATAGACATCATCCATTCAGGTAATTATCCCGGCTGGGAACCCAATTTTCAATCTAAAATCCTTAAGATCGCAAAAAAGACTTACCAAAACCTTTTTAACGAATCAACGGAGGTTGAGGTCATTCACGCCGGATTAGAATGCGGAATTTTAAAGCACTATTTTCCCGAAACTGAAATGATCTCGATTGGTCCCGCTGTTATTGGCGGTCATAGTCCTGGAGAACGACTCTTTATGCCTAGCGTAAAAAAAATCTGGGACTTTCTTGTCCAATTCCTTAATAATTTAAAAGAAAATTGAATCGGCATTAGTATAAATTTAATGAAAAATTATTTTAATCTGAGAATAATTTAATACTTAAAAGGAAGATCATTGGAATTAAGTTCAAATGTCAAAGCGAGAAAGAATCGAGAGAGGAAGAAGAAAACCGGAAGTAATTGGTTCAGAAACGATTGGAGAAAAGATTAAAAAAAGAACACCTTGGATTTTTGGCAAAAAACTTCGGAAACCAAAAGTCGTGTATCCAAAGTTGCGCGGCCGCAGTTTAACGATGCCTTCCCCTAGTAAAGCCCTCGGTTTGGTTGCGATTTATATCATTCTTTTTGTTCTGCAAACGGGTATTGTTTATTTACTCTATAGAGAACCGCCTGCTCTTGGAGCGGATTCGGCGGGAGATCCTATTTTTCTCTATCCCAGCGTCCACGATTCTTTTATCGTTGAGGGAATTGTAGCGTCGATATTATTATTCTTATGCTCGACCGGATTCCTTTTAATTTATCAAGCTAGTAAACACAGCTACAATAGAAAGCTAGCGATTCGAATTCTCGTTATTGGAATCATTATGATTCTTAGCACATTTATTGCGCTTCAATACATCATAGCTGAAAAGTTAGGAGGCGCTGATCTGGGAGTACTTAATCCTTAGAAGATCATTAAATGTGAAATTTTGCTCTTTTCTTCTTTTATTTTGTTAAGATTAATTATATTATTGGACTTTACAAATTCTATACTCGTCGTAATTTACAATTACTCTATATAAACCAGAGAATTCATTATCCGTTTCGGAAGAGCGAGTATCTAACTTTAATGTTTGTCCAAGAATGTTATGGAGTTTATATCTAGTTGAGATGACGATGATATTTGTAACTCCAACCAATTTTAATACTTTGGCAGAAATCTGAAGGTTACCTCTTCCAAAGAGAAAACCTTGCCTCCCAATTGGCGATACAATAATCTTTGATTTTTTTCCTTTAATAAGTTCTAAAATTTGGCGCTCGTTTACGTCTTGTGCGAGAATTTTATTGTTGTATAGAACATCAACGCCCAGTACGGATTTAGGCAGATCTAAAGCGTCTGTAATTGCTTTTGTAGTAGTTCCAGGACCTATTAAGTAAAAAGTATCTTTTTTTAAATTTTCTACGATCTTTTTAGCGATACCTTCTTGATTGGATAAGTCAGAATCGGGTGTCCCTAATTTCGCCCCTTGAGAATAACTCGGATTAAATGGAGTAAGAAGATATCCATATAATTTTGAAACTAGTCTTCCTTGCCTATAAGCTTCTTCGTCAATATCCAATACTTCGGATTTTTTTAATGGAACTTCGTCCCAAAGAAATTGAGTGATTAAATCAGAGGCGGTACGAGGGTTTAACGAAAATACGCTCGAATAAATTTTAACCCCCGCGGGGATTCCTAAACAAGGTTTGTCCATGTTAACCGAATCTAATACATCTCGCGCGGTTCCATCTCCGCCTACAAATAGGATGATTCTTAGATCATCGATTTTTTTCATCTTTTCGGCAGCTATTTGAGTGTGTTGCGCCGTTGTATCGTAGATACTGTCGACTTTCTCGAAGAGGAAGTGATGAATAATATGGTAATCAAAATCAAGCTTTCTGACAACTTCAGCTCCCATAAACGGAGCAGAAATAATTTTTAATCTGGATCGTATTGGAACAAGATTATTAAATAATTCCTCAGCTCGATGTCTCGCATTTGGTTGAGCACCTAGCTGGATCGCCTTATTTAAGATTTTTTTCCCGTCAGTTCCCTTTAATCCTACCGAACCACCCATTCCCGAAATAGGATTTATGATTAATCCTAAAATAAATTTCTTGAATTCTGCCATAAGTATCTTAAGTAATAAAAAAAAGAAAAATTAATAAATTGGTGTAGTAACGCCAACTAAAATTTTAACCGGTAAAGGCTTTATAAGCTGCTTCATCTAATAAATTTCCTTTTTCAGCGTCCCAATTAGAAGCGTCAATCTTGAAGAGCCACGCAGCCATAGCGTCTTCGTTAATCTTTTCGGGTTCGTCCATAAGATCTTCGTTGATTGCGGTTACTGTTCCAGAAACTGGACTATAAATATCTCCCACGGCTTTCGAACTTTCTACCGTAGCGTCAATAGGGTCTGAGGCTGGTTCATCTCCATCCATTTTAACTTGTTCAAGATCCGCACCATCAATTCCGTCTAAATCAACGAAACTGATCTCTCCTAATTGCTCCGCAGCATACGCAGTTAATCCGACCTCGCCCGTCTCGTCATTAAACCAATCATCAAAAAGCTAGAAGGTAGCTTAATTTTGATGGGTTTTAGTATAGTATATTGCCAATGCAGTTTACACCTTATAATTTTGTATTTTTTACATTTTGTTTAATTATATTTTATAATTATTGTTTTTCGTTTATGTAGAATGTGTTAAGTTAGTTAATTGAATTAAAAATTTAAAACTTTTCAGTTTAAATCCTTAATTAAGATTTATTAATAATAAATCCCTTAAATCAAAAAATAAGATTATCAAGGTAAATTTTTTTTTTTATGCAAATACTCTAATTTAGAATAAAATTGCCAAAAAAAATATTCAATGAAATCCTCAAAATAGAATTTAATTGTTTTAAATTGAGCATTTAGGATCTTTGAATAATGATTTGAAAAAATCATATCTCTTGCCTTTGATTTCACTTGCCAAATCGTAAGAGTTTGCTTTTCTTCTTTTATAATCTTTTTAAATATTTGATTTGCTAGCGAATCGCTTAAATATCGTAATCTTAAACAAATAGCATCTGTTTTCATTTTAGTCACCAATATATATCTTATTGGATTTATATTCTTCTTCTAATCGTACTAATTAATTATAATAATTTTTGATGAGGTTTTAATTTTCTCGAAAAATCATTCTTATCGTTTATCGAAGGATATTTCATAACAATGTCATACGCATCTTCAGCTGAGCAACCCAAAAGATTTTTAAACACTCTTGGATAAGTCGTTGGGGTGTATCCCATTCTATCCATTATTAAATATAAATCTTTTGTATCAGGTGGGTTATTTAGATTTTTAAGAGAAGAGATTAGAAACTTCGAAAAGACATATTTTTTACCCTCCCTCCAACCACCAAATTCTTCTTTAAGATATGCTTTTAATTCTTTCATTGTTATAGACTTTAATCGATTATCTAAGATTGCTTCTGTTAAGTAACGATGTTTAAACAATAAATCTTCACATAGAGTTCTAGTGAGCGTTGTCTGCGTAGATTTCTGAGTTTCAGCTATAAATAATTCTTCAAATTCAACCTTGGAATCGACAGTAGGATGCTTCATCAACCAATCTCTTAATTGTTCGGTACTTAATCCATTAAAGTATCTTCTTGCTAATTTATTAAAGTCTCGAGAATTTTGGTATCCTATGAAATCCCAAGCATCTCTACCAGACCAACCGGCCCTTAGCTTCTCGAAAAGAACAGGAAAAGCAATTTCCTCTCGTAAACTATCCCAGTCTGTTCTATATCGATAAGTCCCTTCGTACCTCGTTACAACATGGGGGAAATAGTCCTGAATTACGCGAGCAAATCTATCTCTATTAAGAACCCTTCGAACACCTCCTCTTCCTAATATTGTTATTCTCTGATTTGCGTGACTGAATGCATAATACTTTATAATTAACATTTCAATAATCTCTTCCGTGAGCTCTGTATAATCTATTAAATCTATCGTCCATTCGATGTCTTTTTCATACGGCTGCAGATCGGACCAATCCATTTGACCTTTTTTCATCAAATTTTTTAAGTCCTCGTAAAGCCGACCTTCAAAAAGATTAAGGAATTTATTTCTCATATCCTGACCATATGCTTTATTTATATCTGTTTTATCAAAACCTGACTTTACTAAAGTTTCTAACATTGGTTTTAAGAATAATAACTGCATATTTTTGAAATTCCCAAAATAATCCTTAACTCTCGAAGAGAATGTGTTATAAGATCCACTGAATTTATTATTCTTAATCATAATCTCGTATATGTCTTTCATAGATTTTCCCAAAGCGCATTCCAAAGCAACTGCTTCCCAATCTATATCTTTGATCGACTATAAAGATTTCATGGGTATTATCAAGACTCTAAACGAGAAAAAGCCCATTGTCCTCGATTCAGATCTCTCTACTCTCTACCACTCGATTCGCGCAACGGGGACAA
>WJKD01000556.1 GCA_014729315.1 Promethearchaeota archaeon
GGTCGATGTGCTAATCGGCGCACCTTATCCAGAAAATATTAACGAAAAAAAAGTCTTACGAGCAATCCCATTCGGGAAAAGAACGTTAAAAGTTGTAAAAGGAGGGTTAATTGCGCGAGGAATCAAAATCGAAGAACTGGGTGATGTGTCAGACGAAATGATAATTTGTAACGCTGCAGTGACGGTTTCAGTAAAAATTTAAAAATTTGGTTCCTTTATGTCTTCGACAAAAATCTGCAAAAATATCTTATCATTGTTCAAAGATTTTTGCTTCACGCCTTTTTATGACGCCTTCTATTTATAATCCATAAATACAAAACATTTATCTTGATAAAATTTATATACATTTACAATTAAAATTATATAATTAATCCTTTTAATCAGAATTATTTGAAGTAAAAACGGATTGGAATTAATCAGAGGGTAAAGATACTATGTATGATGCAACATTCAAGCTCGTATTATTTGGAGACGCAGGGGCAGGTAAAACAACTCTAACGCAACGATATTTGACAAATCTATTCAAGTCAGACACGACGATGACGATTGGCGTAGATTTTGAAGTCAAAAGCTTAGAAATAGAAGGTAAAAAAGTTAAACTGCAGATATGGGATTTCGGCGGTGAAGAGAGGTTTCGATTTCTTCTACCAACCTATGTTAAAGGCGCAAACGGTGGACTCTTTATGTACGACATCACGAACTACTCCTCGCTTGCTCATATCGACGATTGGTTAGTTGTGATTCGAAAAAAGATAAACGAGATGTTTCCAATCATCGTAGTCGGTGGAAAAGCCGACCTTACTGAGGATAGGGAAGTTTCTGCCGAAGAAGGTATTAAAATTTCAAAATCAAGAGACACAGACGGATTTGTCGAATGTAGCTCAAAAACGGGAGAAAACGTCGAAGAAACTTTTGAGGGAATTACCCGATTGATGCTAAGAAAATCCAAACTTATTTGAAAGCTAATAGTACCTATTTTCGTTATTAATTTTCTTTAATTAACTGTTAATTTTGATAAGAAATAGTCTAAATTGATTATTAAGTTAAAATTTAGAATAAATAAAAAATAAAAGATGAATCGCGTTTTTTATAATTAATTTTACTTGCCGTATTTTTCCTTGAATATTGGATCGGCTTCTTGAAGAGTACGCCTCTGAACCTTTCCAATTAAGTTCTTAGGCACCTCTTCAATGATTTGAACGTAATAGGGTCGTTTGTAGTGTGTCATGTTCTCAGCAGCCCATTTTTTAATTTCGTCGGGCGTTAGCGTCGAACCAGGCGTAAGTTCTACCCAAGCTTTAACAGCCTCTCCAAATTCGTCGTGTGGTAAGCCAGCAACGGCAGCTTCTGAAATTTCGGGATGTTTCATTAATAACTCTTCGACTTCCTTTGGATATACAGAATATCCTTTATACTTAATCAATTGTTTTTTACGATCTCGAATTTCAATTGTTCCATCCTCGTTCATGAAGCCGATATCACCGGTGAGTAACCATAGCTTACCGTTATATTCCTTAATCGTGTCTGCGGTTTCGTCGGGTTTATTAAGATATTCTAACATTACTTGCGGTCCGTGGACGCAGATTTCACCGGTATGTTCCTCTCCAAAGTTAGTATCGTTGGGGTTTCCTAAACAGATTGGACCTTCAGAAAAATCTTCAACGGGCCAGATGCCCCATTCCGTTGCAGGAAAAGGCATCCCGATTACGCCTATTGGACTTTCGCCGAATAAATTACCTGCACTTACGACGGGAGTTGCTTCTGATAACCCATATCCTTCTACAATCCTTCCACCCGTATTTTTTACGAACGCGTCTCGAACTGGTCTATGTAAAGGTCCGGCACCAGAAACGCATAAATTTAGTTTTCCCATTACTTCAGGATATTTATTAATGTCCTCAAATTCGGCTAATCGTTTGAATAAGATCTCCGCTCCTGCGTAAACTAATCCCTTTGGAGCTGGTAATTCTTCGATTGTTTTTAAAAGTTCGGGCGTATCTGGTGGTCTTGGAAAAAGCATCATCCAACCGCCAAACGCGATTGTAGTGTTCATAACAACGGTGTGAGCAAAACTGTGGAACAAAGGCAATACACCAATATTTCCAATTCCTGGTTGCTCGCCTCCTAACCAGTACATGCAC
>WJKD01000557.1 GCA_014729315.1 Promethearchaeota archaeon
AATTATTAAAATTTAAAAATTATGAATTTGATGATTTAATTGAGCCGATTAGAAGATATATAATTAAACGTGCCGATGGATATACTATCATTCATCCACGACTTAAAAAATACTTTAAAGAAGAAATAATGAATATCATATATAATGAATCTTTAGAACCATGAGCAGAATATTAAATCCAGTCAAAATACCTGAATTGATGCTCGATTATTCAAAAACCTGGAAAACAGATGGAGATAAGTACAAAATCCAACAGATCCTTAATATATATAATGAGAAGAATTCTCTTAAAGACTTGAAAACATTGTTTTTTAACATACAATATCTGATATATTACATAAAGGGTTTTAGTCCCTTTTTACTAGAAACAGAGTTAAGAAAATTTCTAACCAAATATGATAGCCATTTAAAGAAATCCGAAAGAAATAATATCTCACGTGCAGTTAGGATTATTCAAGAAAATACACATTTAATAAGGGAATGTCCTCCATATTTAAAACAACTAATATATCAAGATGGATTATTAGATAATTTTGTTTTGGAATGATAAAATGCCTCTTATAAAACAGATCTTTAGTACAAATTCGAGAATTGGAAAACCATTTAGAACTTTTGATAATAATGAGAATATAGTCTCATTCTATAAGGATAAATACATTATCACCACAATTGAGAAAACATTAAAATTTTACAATGTTGAAAACGGAGAGCTCGAATTCATATTAATGACAGGAGGATTAGAAAATATACAAGAAGTAATTTTAATAAATGAAGATAGGTTAGTAGCTTTTGAGAACAGATTTTCAGGCAGTTGCGAAATACTTTTTTTCTCTATTAAAACCAGGCAGTTACTTGATGAATTAAAGATAGAAAGAGCTCTTGAACGTGATTTAGATTATTATGAAAAAATCGAAATCACAAAAATATTCAAGAATAAAATAGCTTGGTGGAGCTATGATGATTATAATGATGATTTGTTTTGGATTTATGTATTCGATTTAATTGAACGAAGATATCTTGCAAAAATTCCTTTTAATAAGACAAATCTAGGAATAGATTTACCAACCGAAATTTTCTTCGACGATGAAAATATAATTGTTTATCACCATGATTGGCGAAAGAAAATTGCTCATTTTTACCTAGTAGACTATTTAAACTTCCAAGGTCAATTAGCAAATGTTGATTTGCTATTAACTGTAAATAATGCAGAAGAAGGGGCTTCAATTACAAATGATTTAAATTATTTAGCAGTTAGATTAACAAATGATAAAATTGCAATTTATGATACTAATCAAAATAGAAAACTGCAGGAAATAACTGGATGTCGAAAAAGAGACCGTATTAAAGCATTTCAGGAAAACAATTTTTTGTATGTACGACGAACAAAAAAAGATAAATATGAACACTCACACAGCCTACTAATTTATGATCCTTATCGAAATTTCATTAAAACAATTTTTGAAAACTGGCAACATAAATCAATTAGTACAAGTACTAGAATCGGATCGACCAGTTTAAGTTATTATGTTTGGGATAAAACATACAAATATCTCTTAAGCTATTGTAGCTTTTTCATCGGAGTATGGGAAATTGATACTGGAAAAATGAAAGGGGTCATTAAATATAGTAGTGAGAATAATCCTATCATGTCTCAATTTGGTAAATATGTAGCAATTAACGATAGTGTTATAAAAATTTATAAGGTTGCTGATCTAAGCCTTCCTTCAGAAAATTTTGCTGATTGTAGGCAATACGAATTGACATATGATCCTTCCAAAAATTATTACGTGATTTGGAGACAAATTAAAGATACGAATGAAACGTATGACCAAACATTATTTTTTGATACGCAACATAAAAATTTACAGTCAATAAATATTCACTATTATTATACAAATAAATATGCGTTTCCTAACTTCTTATACAAAAAGCCCATTGTTTTTTGGTATCGAGAACAAGAAGCTAGTTTAATATTGTATTCACTTAATCGAGATTCTTTTATCGGTAAAATTATATTTGGAAAAAGGGAATTTGAATATACATCTATAATTTCGCCTGATTCTAAAAAATTCGTACTTATTTCTAACTTCGGTGCTATCAAGTTATGGAGAATTGATATATCCGAGTATGCAAGCTTCAACTTGAATTTAAAAGAAACAAAACCAAATCTACAATTTAGAGTCAAAGCATGGGAAGGTTTTGGTTCCAACATAAAGGCTCAATTTATCGGAAATCAAATGATTCTGATTAGTTCATTAGGTTTTTATAAATTAGTTGATTTGGAAAAACAAAAAGTGGTCGCAAAATTTGATCGTGTACTGGATAGATTTTATTATAAAAAATTCAAACAAAATATCTTTTTAATATTTGGGTATGATCGAATAAAAAGAACATATAGGGGATACATATTTAATAAGAATAATAGCATCTTGAATAAGCTCTCAATTTTTATTGATTGGGAAGAACATGATACATTTAGCGATTTTTTTTATATAAATGAACAAGGAATACTAATTTTAACAATTGAGCGAAAAGGTCTTTATTGCTTCGATCTAAAGAATCATAAATGGAAATTTTTAGATTTTTATGGAATGGTTACCGATCCATCAAAAAGAGGAGACTATTATTTTGAATCGGATGCTTTATATTATTTCATTAATAGCTGCCAATATAAATATATTCAAAGAAAAGATGAATTAGTTATTGTTGATGAGATTAAATCTAAGACCTCATATTTTTCAGAAAAGAGAATTAGAATATGGAATTTCAAAACAGGACAAAAGCTCAATGATTATATACTGACAGGATCTGATATTGAAAAAATCAAAGTAACTTCAAATGGCCTAGTTATTATTGCCTATCATGATGGCTTTATTAAATATTATGATCTTTATAATAAAGAAATGATAATGATGGTAAAAGTAAATAGTGGTGGATATGGTTGTTTTTCTTATTTTGATTTTACCGCTAATGATGTAATTATTACATGTGGCTCAGAAAGATCGATGCATCAAACGCTAAATATTTTTGGACAGATCTTTGAATAAAAATTTCGATAAAGGGAAGCGCTTAGAGTGAATTTTTATAAAATATTCGGTTTTGCCATGTTTTTATTTGAACTCGTTGGTTGACATTTTACACCTATGCATCAATAATAGCCTATTTGCATTTCCATGCACGATCCGCTAATAGGGTAGCTGAGGGCTTTTCTCCCTCCGCTTCCCTAAACCACCCTGCGTACAGCTCATCCCAGGGCGTTTCACTAATTTAATCCACTTAAAAAATTAGCAGGTAATCCCCCTTCCCACCCTCACTTCAACACCACCATCCTCACAGCCCTCACATAATCCGCACTTTGCAATTTGCAGATATACACTCCCGAGCTCACCGCATTTCCCTGATCATTTTTGCCATTCCAGGACGTCGTGTGAGTGCCGCTGTTCCGGTGTTCATGGATCAGGGTTCGGATTTCTTCGCCGCGGATGTTGTAGATTTTCAGGCTCACATTTCCAGCGGCGGATAGATGGTATGTTATTTTTGTGCCGGCATTGAACGGGTTGGGATAGTTTTGATATAAGTAAAATGTCACTGGCTTTTCCGGCGGATCGTTTTTCACTGCGATCACCGGCTGCCATTGGGCAACGCTTGGCACATGCTGAAAAAGCCCGGGTGTGCCCAATGTGTGATAGAGCGATTGCGCCCATGAAAAAGTCGACGGCATTTCATCGACGATGACAATTTCTGCCGGGAACAGCATTCCCGCAACCTGGGGCATGTCTGTAAAGCGCAGGACATTCAGCATTTCCAGTCCGGCGCCGATGCTGTCATCCGGGGCATCCTGAGTCGCCGGCGGTGATTTGAGCAGCGTGACCGGCACATTGCCGTCCATGAACGCGGCGTACAGCGCGACCGGGGTCATTTCATCCGCCGCCGCAATTCCGATGCGATTCGGATCGATGCCATCCATATTTCTGAGGATTTGCAGACATCGGAGCACATCGTAAACGCGGGTGGAAGCAAGGGTGCGCCCGGTCCATGCCAGCGAGCGGCGAACGTACCATTCAAGATAGGAGCTCCATTCCGTATCGCCAACGCCGCGGACGTCCAGGTAGGCGATATTCCAGCGGGGATGTAATCCAGCCATGAATTCTTCGGCAAGGCTTTTTTCCTGATACGCATTCCGAACGACCAGCATCATCGGACTGTTCTGCTCCACGGGATTTCGCCAGCGAATATCGACTTTCAGAATCCAGTCTTGTTCTGACGTGAACGTGAAAACAGTGGTATCCGGTAAATTTCCATCTGCCGAATGCAACACGAGCGCCGTGTCCGCGTCCGGGGTATCTGCGGGAAATGCACGAAACGTTTTTTCAGCCAACTGTTGTTTCACAGCACTTCGATGCGCTTCCAATGTGCCGTTGTCAGGGATGTGCGGTATTTCTGCCTGTTTCACGAACGTATCCTGAATTTTCGTCGTGATATCATCTGCCGGCGGACCGTCGACGAACACCCGCAGCTCTTCTTCGGACAATTCAGATTCATCGATATCACCAATTTCTTCGAGAGTCATCTGCGTAT
>WJKD01000558.1 GCA_014729315.1 Promethearchaeota archaeon
ATTATTGAAGATAGAGTTATCTGTAATATTGAATCTAGATGCATATATAAAGTATATTCCATTTTTAGTGTTATTAATTATCTGGTTTGCAATGATATCGTTGTAATTACTTATATCGTTTGATGTAAAGCCACTTCCCTTGTTATGTGACAGAGAATTATTAACGACCTTAATATAATCGCACCAATAGAGAGTATTGATCCCATCGTTAACATTGTATTCTATAATATTTCCTTCGATTACATTACCTGATGATTCTTCGATATATATTCCATTTCTCTCATTTCGGGTTATATTGTTATTCAAAATATGATTATTGTCAGATTGAATGCGAATTTGAACACCGTTTCTTAGATTCTTTTCAATGAGGTTTCCTGAAATATTAATATTCTTGCATCTATGTGATAAATATAAACCGTAAAGATCATTCAAAATTAATTTATTTCCCATTAGCGTACAATTCTCCGATTCCTTTAAATAAATACCATATCTGCGATTGTTCGAACTGATTAATTCATTTAAGGTAATATTATAACATTCATATAATGAAACACCGACTGAGCCGTACGATGTGTTCACATTCTGGACAATTGTATCATTACATTGGATAAGAATTATCTGTCCGGCGTTCAGAAAGGAATCTGAGTTTAAATTGGTCTGGTTAACATAATAATAGAGATTTTTTTGATTGACTAAATTAGAATTCTTAATAGTGTGAGAACCCAATTCTGAAATATCTCCGGCGAGAAATAACCCACATAAGTTCATTTCATTTGAACAAAGAAAAGAATTAATCGAATTGTAGATATAAATCCCGTAAATCATATCATTTAACTCGTTCCCTGTAATATTACAATAATCGGAGTTATAATATAAATAAATTCCATATTCACAATTTTTGGAAATAGTGTTATTTGAAATGATGTTTGAGTCTGAAAGATAAGAAATATAAATTCCGTGATGGCAATTGTCGTAAATTTGATTGAAAGAAAGATTGTTAGCGTTGCATTCGTCATATAGATATATTCCATTGTCTTTGTTGCTATGAATTTGATTTAGGGTGATATTGTTATAAGTGCAATCGTTCTTAAGGAAAATTCCGTTCATCTCATTCGAAAATATAGTATTATTCATAACTTCATTATAATGGCAATCATAATTGAAGTATATACCTTGTTCTTTATTATAGCTGATAGTATTATTTTCGATAAGGTGAAAATTACTATTACTTGACCAAAAATGTATACCGGACTCGTTGTTCAGAGAGACAATATTGCCTAAAATGTTAGTTCTTTTTCCTCCATTCAATTTTAAGCCGTCTTTGGCATTATTACTAATAATATTATTAATTATACCACAGTCCTCGCAACCAGAAATGTAAAATCCTACTTTATTATAGAGGGCAAATGAATTGGAAATATTAGAGTAATGATTATTAAGTAGAGACAATCCAGAATCAGAATTATAGCTAATAGTACAATTATCAAATGTGGTGTAATTACAATCTGTTAAAGAAAACCCATCTACATTGTCTTTTGCTGTTACATTTGAAATATCGATGTTATGGCTTTCCCTCGAAAATAATCCTATTGAGTTTCCTTGTAGGATAATATTTGAAATTGTGTGGTTAAATGAACCATAACCCCAATAATGCGTCCCATAGACATAAAGACCTATAGAACAGAAGGAAAAATCTAAATTTGCTATAAAAGTATTATTACAATCTATTAAAATTATTTGTCCTGCGTTTAAAAAGTCAGATGTATCTAAATCATTTTTTTCAACATAATAATATACTGGCTTTCCGTTAACCGTATTGTTAGAGGATAGTAAAATTTCTCTGTGATGGTTAATATTATTTGAGTCTATTAAAAAACCACATCCATGTAATTCGTTATCCCATAAATTAACTTTTGATACCGCATCTAAATAAATTCCATACAATTGATTACTAGCGAGATAATTATCTAAAATATCAAAATATTTACAAAATTGTGAATAGGTTTCGATTTTTATACCAATATCATTTTGATAAATAATATTATTAATGATAACACTATATTCACAGCCATCTATGAAATATATACCAATATTATCATTGTTGTAAATTGTGTTGTTTAAAACTACGCTAACTTCACAAGATTCCTCTATATATATCCCATCGCTATTATCATGTATAGTATTATTTAAGATTGCGTTACAATCGCTAAAAGTCGAAATAAGGATTCCCTTTCTGTCATTTCTCATCACGGAATTATTAAACAAATAATTCTCATAACAGTCATCTACCAAGTATATACCATGCATACTTCGGTTAACGATATTATTTTCGATGTTATTATTACTACAGTTATTTTCTAACTGGATAGCACCTCTATTATATGAATCAAACCTACCAATACCGTGTAAATTATTATTTAGAATCGTATTATTATTGCAGAAATTCTTTAAGTAAATACCATTTCTCATATAAAAACTAACATAAGGATAATCTTCAAATAAATAATTTCCCACTATTGTATTATTAGAGCAGGAATTCTTAAGAAATATTCCAATGCGGTTAATATCTACAAATTTGTTATCTTGTAAGCGACTATTATTCACATTATTCAATTTAATTCCTGCATCTTCAGAGGATAATCCAGTATTGCGAATTGTGCAATTTCGGATAATGAAATATGTGCTTGAATTTGCAATCGTTATAGCACTACCCGATCCAACAGGATTGATAGTGAGATTTTCTATAATATAGGGATTATCCCAAGTACCTGCCCCACTACACCAATCGTAAGTCGAATTAACATAGGTCCAATTACAAGAAGGATTGATATCATCGATAATTAAATTTGTTATATCCCAATAGTCTGATGTTTTTTGATCAATAGTAGAATTTTTATTCGAGATATCTCTCGTTTCCTCGGTCGTGTCGCTATTATTAAAAATAAACACCATAAAACACATGACCATTATTATCAAGAAGAAACGTTCTAAATGCCTATTGTTCATTTTATTCCCGTTTTTTTAATAATTGAGATTATTTGGATAATAGGTAATTTGATTATTTTTTCTTACTTCTTGGATGTATCGAATCCTTTTTAGAAATGTGAGGTGCCAAATCATTTGATTTTTAGTTAAATTAAGTTCTTTACACAGCTCTTCAAGCGTCTTACCCGGATTATCGTCTATATAATAAAATATTGATTTTCGATCCACGACAAAGTTCAACGAATCTTCTGTTTTATCTACGGTAAGCATAATCTGCTTACTTTTAATCAAGGATTTTAAAGTATATTCTATTTGCTCTTTATCTACATAGAACACATTATTGATATCTTTGTATATTTCCTTGATTATTCTTTTCACTGTGAGATTAGAATATTTTTTTAACAATAGTTGAACACGTTTCGAAATTTCCTCTTCTAATTCTTGATACACGCTAATCATCATAATATTCACAAAAAGGTTTTTTTAATATACTCACACAATGAAAATATTATAAATCCCATTGGACTAATGTTGAAATATATAAGATTTCTGGTCTAATAATCGAGAATAAATTTTTATTTTTGGAATTGAATCCAGGATTTATCAACAAATAGAATTGGAATTCTCAAGAATCAAATAAAGATAAGATAGAGAAAAATTGGTTATTTTAAGAACAAAATTAATCTAATTTTATGAAATGTAGATTTAATTTATGATTTATATTACTAAGAATTAAGAAATAGATATGTTAAATTAATCGAGGTTATTTAATAATTCATTTAATAAGTTCTTCCTATCTTTTTTATTCATAGAAATAATTTCTTTCAAGAATATCTTTTTTTCATCCCGAGATAATTTAATCTTATCTATCTTACGTAGTTCCTCATCGTCTAATATGGTCGTGACTAACTTATCCCCGTCAGGAATGTCGTCAACTGAAATATCGCTTTCGAGGTATGTTTTAATTAATGGGTTTTCGTTCAATGTGTCTTTGTAAATTTTTTCAAATCTCCTCGGAAGTTGATACGATTCCCTCTTGATGGGGGAATATTGTTCGTATTCTTCTACTATGGACTTTAACTCTTTTTGCGCTTCTTTTTCAGAGTTAAATTCAGACAATTGAGAAGGACTATCATCTTTAATCTCTGATTCTGAAACTTCCTTTTCTTTTTTGAGTGGATCTAAAAGAGGTTCCTCCCTAAATTTTTTCTTACCAATATTTGCAGGATGTCTATTGGAATACACGTGGAGCGCATAATACGACGCAATTAACCCAGCTGCTATTAAGCAACCGATAATAATTAGGCCAAAAGCGATTTCGTATGGGGTATCATCCTCATCATATCCAGAGCTGTCATCTCCACCATCTACGATTGGGGAAGGAATTGACCAAATAGGGAAATTATCCATTGAATTAGCTGTTCCTGGAATATAATAGGGTATATCTCCTATTCCATTTGCATCGTTATCGAATCCCTCATAGTCGTCCCAATAATTTCCTAATGAGCCATTATCCCAAAAATTAGAGGTCCCGTTATCTTCTGCATTAAGACCATTCGTTCGAAAATCATTATGATATATCTGACAATAGCTTGTTGATTCTATATAGACTCCCCGTAAACTATTTGCAAAAATATTATTATTAGAGATATTACAATAATCGCTACTATCGTGGAGATAAATGCCAATCTCGCCGTTTTGAGTAACATTATTATCTAAGATTTGATTATTCGTGGAGCTATAGCGCATCTGGATACCATTTTTTAAGTTATAATTAATTTGATTTCTTGAAATATTATTATGCTGACAAAGATAATACAGAAATATACCCCCAAAAGCATTATATTCCATGCTGTTTTCTAATAATGTACAATTTTCAGTTTCTTTGAGATAAACTCCGTATCTTCGATTGTTCGAACTGATTAATTCATTTAAGGTAATATTATAACATTCATATAATGAAACACCGACTGAGCCGTACGATGTGTTCACATTCTGGACAATTGTATCATTACATTGGATAAAAATTATCTGTCCAGCGTTCATAAAGGAATTCGGGCTCAAATTAGTCTGATTGACGTAATAATAGAGCTTCTTTTGATTTATCATATTGGTATCGTCAATGGTGTGTGAACCCATTTCGGAAATCGTTCCAGAGAGAAGCAACCCGCATAAAACCATTTCATTTTGGGACACGTTATTATCTGAGGAATCTAAAATATGGATCCCGTAATTAGCATTTTCTACGATATTTCCTATTAAAATCGAATTTTGGCAGTCATCTTCAATACGAATTCCGGTACCATCATTACCATAAAGCGTATTATTCGAAATTATATTTGATTCTGAAGAATATATATAGATTCCATGGTTAGTGTTTTCATAAACTTGGTTTAACGAGATATTATTTTCATCGCAACCATCGAATATATTCCTATTAAGAAATATTCCGTTTTCTCCATTATGATGAATTTGATTTAATGTAATATTATTTCTATTACAGTCATCATAAAGGAAAATTCCACTTTTCCCATTATTATAAATATAATTTTCACTTATAATATTATCTTGATTATCCCATTCGAAATAGATTCCATGTTCTAGATTATATGATAACGTATTATTTAAAATCGTCAGATGGCTATCAAAGCTATAATAAAGATATATTCCTGATTTGTTATTATATATAATTTTATTTCTGAAAATGAAATTATTTATCCCGCCCAACGTATGTAGAATTCCGTTATATGCATTATTACTAATTGTATTATTCAAAATCTTATTATAGTCACAATCGCTAAGAGAGATTCCATCCCCTAAATTAAATTGTATATAATTATTTGTTATATTAATATTATAGCATCCATTCATATCGATACCACTTATGCTATTCTTATTTAGAGTACAATTTTTAATCGAAGAATTAGAACAAGAAAATAAGAAAATACCCTTACTGTTATTTTTTGCAGTTATATTTGAAAAACTAATGTTATAACTATTTCTTGAATAAACTCCTTCTAAATTTCCTTTTAACGTAACATTCGAAATCGAAATATTAAAAGAGCTGCCACTATTGCCTCCATCCGCAACTTTAGATATATAGATCCCTCGAGAACAGAAAGAAAAATCAAAATTTGCTAAATGAGTATGATTACAATCTATTAAAATTATTTGCCCCGCGTTAAAAAAGTCGGTGCTGTCTAGCCCTGCTTCCTCTACATAATAATAAACATTTTTTCCGTTGACTGTATTATTAATTGATAACAAAAGATCTCTATGATATGTTATGTTAGATGATTCTATCCTAAATCCACAATTATATAGTTCATTTTTCCATATCTTAGAATACCTAGAATTTGATATACTAATTCCATACTCAGAATTATTATGTAACTTATTATTATGTACTTCTAGATAATTATTATTATCAGATAAGATGCCAAATTCGATTCCGTTCTTATTAAAATCGATCGTATTATTATATATGATATTTTTATCACAATGAGAATAAAGATAAATTCCATTTTCGCTATTAGAAATTAAAGAATTATTAAAGAGAGTATTTTTATCACAACTATTATTTAAAGAAATACCATGCTTACTACGATTGACTAAGTTGTTTATGATTTGGTTATCATTGCAGTTATTCTTTAAATGGATTGCACCTGCATCATAACCACCTAATCTATTAATCCCTTGTAAATTATTATTTTTAATAGTATTGTTGGAACATTTTTCATTTAAATAAATACCATAAAGTGATTTATTTGGATCTTCCTCGAATAGACTATTATTATATATGGTATTGTTCATACAAGAATCCTTGAGATAGATGCCAATTTGATTGAAATCTGAGAAAGTATTACCTATTATCCCACTATTATTCACATTTATTAATTTAATTCCCGAATCTTCAGCTAAACTTCCAGTATTTATAATGGTACAATTTCTAATTAAGAAATAAACACTTGAATTAGCAACTGTAATTCCTGTATTATTGTTTCCTCCATCAATCGTAATGTTTTCGATTATATAAGGATCTTCCCATGTTCCCGCCCCATTACACCAGAAGTTAGAAGAGTTCGTCAAAGACCAGTTCATTGAGGGATTTGAATCGTCAATATATATAGGACTCGTCATTTCCCAATAATCCGAAGGTTTTATATTTAAATTTTGATCAGAATTAATATCAATGCCTTTAGAATCTCGAGTAGGATGATTATTAAAACTCAAAGATAGGAGGAAAATTAACACTAGCCCAAGAAGTCCTAATTCCAATCTTCTAATTTTCATTGTTTTTGTATCCTATTAATATTGACGACTATTTGAATAATATAAAGTTTGTTTATTTTCCTTCATTTCTCGGACATAAAGAATCTTTTTTAGAAATATGATGTCCCGAATCATTTGATTTTTAGTGAGATTAAGTTCTCTACACAGCTCTTCAAGCATTTTTCCTGGATTATCGTCGACGTAATCAAAAACTGATTTTCGATCTACGATGTTGTAAAAGTTATCTTCCGATTTATCTATAG
>WJKD01000559.1 GCA_014729315.1 Promethearchaeota archaeon
AATTTAATGAACGCCTCTCTAAACTCAATTCTGAAGTTCAAAAAAAGAAGATCTATTTAGACGAAATATCTAAAAAAATTGAAAAAGTCAGTCTAAAAGAAGGAAATATAACTCAAGAATTAGAGAAGTATTTAGAAAAATTTGGCAATGCTATAAAACATCAAAATCCAAACGAAAATGGATATAATAAAAATGAAATGCCTCCCACCTCTGAAGATAGTAGCATAGCATCTAAAAATAAATTCGCTAACGAAAACGGAATAAACTTTATTACGAAAATTGAGGATCTACTATTAAAATTGACCAGAAGGAAAAATCGCAAGGAGGTTAAATTAAGAATAATCTTGAATAAATATATTGAAAAAAAAAATATTATTAAAAAGCAAATTCAAGAATCGTCTGAAGAATTAGTAAAGTTATACCATCATAAAAATTCAGAGATTAAAAAAACGATTAAACAGCAATTAGAAGAAAATTATCTCTACCATAAATCTTTAATAGAAAAGAGAATAGTTGGTCTGTTTGAACAGAAATATAATAAATACACCGGGTCCTTAGAGAAAAACAAAAAAAGATTAGAAAGGATAAAAAAGAAAATTAGCGATTTAGCCGATGAAGCGAGCTTAGTGAAAAATCATATTAAGAAAAATAAAAGAAGATTAAAAGAAAAATTAATAAACGAATTAAATCAGAAAAATCAGGTTAAAGGAGGATATTCGAAAGAACTAATTAAACAAATCACTGAAACTAGCTTATCTCAACTGGACGATGAAATCAAAAATGAATTATCGATTGAAATAAAGGCAATACATTCTGAATTGAGATTAAAAAAGGATAGGTTAAATTTCTTAACTGAAAAAATAAATTTAGATAGGAATAACATAAAAGATATTCGCAAGAAAATTCAAGACTTAATTTCTAAATATCAATCAGTAATTAATCAGTACACTATTGAATGGCAAAAAAAATTTCAAAAAAAAGACAGTAAAAAGCTCGAAATGCATCTCGAAAATAAAAATCTCAATAACCTATTGATCAGTATCGAAGAAAAAATTGCAAAAGAGCATGATAATCTGAAAATGGCATCAGAATCTGTTAACGAGCGAAAAAAAAAGCTCAGTTTAATTAAAGAAACCATTAAAAATTTAGAAATGGATCTAGACATCATGCAACAAGAAAGATTGCAAGAATCAAATTCATGTTTAGAATTAAATCATAATTATTACCAACTTAAAGATACAAAAGGAGTAAAGCAAAAACTAAACTTTTCAAAAAATTCTAAAATAAAGAAAATCGAATCTATCATCAAAACTGAGAAATTAAAACTTCAAAAAATAGGAATAAAGTTAAAATCATTAAGATCTGAAGAGAAATCTCTAATAAATATTATCAAAATGGTTGAATCTAAGGCTGAACCAATAAATAAATTTGAACAAAAAATCAAAGATATAAAACTGGATGATCTAAAAAAGATTTACAAAGAAAAACAAGAATTATCTTTTGAACAAGAAAACGCTATAAGAATGGATATAAATAATCAATTTAAAAACAAATTTTATCTTTTGAAAAAAAGGATATTAAAACAGAAAAAATATTTAAGCCAAATTAATAGTCTCGTCTTAGCTCATATCAATTCTTTAAAGAAACTTAAACTTAGGATTGAAATAATTCGGCAAAAAGTGGCTGAGAATATAAGTGAAATGATTTCCAGAAAAACTATTATTTCTAATTCCCAACTTAAAGACTTACTTTCAGATTTAATCAAAAACATTAAAAAAAATGCATTTCTAACTTCAAATAAAAAAAGAATTGAGAAAAATATCGCTAATTTAAAATCAACTCATTCAAGAATAATTGAAGAAGAAAATTCCCAGCTAAAGAAAATTATTATGAAGCTTTACGAAGAATACGAAGCAAGAATGGTTAAATTATCAAAGGAAATCGATTGGTTGAATAACGATTTCAAGCTGATAGAATCCGTATTTTAAGGAAAGGTCCATTTGGATAAGCTTTAGCATATCAACATTTTTCAAGAAAGTTCAAGTAATTGAGATCTTTTTTGTCCTCAATAATTCAAAAACTAGATTATTGAGAATTATTAATAATTTGAATATAATTTCCGTTTCAGAAAATAAAACTTAAGGTTAGAAAATTCATAATTTAATAGTTCTTACATTATTTATTCACAGTAGATTGAAAATATCTCTGATTTATTCTTATTTAGTCCAAAATAAAATTTTAAAAAAAAAAGAATTTATTCGAGCAATTTATCGATTAATTTGTCTTGTTTTTTACTAGATTTTCTCTTTTTAATTGCGACTCCCACAATTAAAGAAGTAGTTCCTCCGACTCCTGCTAATATGAAGAGTCCGGGTATCGAAATTAAATTCGATTCCTTATCATCATCGTTACTATTATCTGTGTCGTCGTCTCCACCGTTATCCGGACTTTGTACGGGAGGGATATAGGTATAGTCGCTCAAAATAAATGCCACTTTATAATACGGCGGAAGATGTGAAGCGTCTTCAGTTTGGCAATTTACTTGTCCCTCTTCTATTATGCTAATTCCTGTTAAAGAATCTTCAGTATCTTGATCTGATGTCCCTGTTCCACATCCATGAGGATAATCGCCCCATGATGGTATATCTATACTAACTGTAGTACCGGTTATAACATCACAATTATGTTCATGTCCTGGATCGTTTACATCGTGATTATGCTTCGGTAAATCGGTGTATGTATGATAATGCGTTAAAGTACCACCAAATTGACCTGGATCCTCCCCCCCACTAACACTACGTAAAAATTTTCCGGAAAGATTAGGTGTAAGACTATTTGCTCCATTACAAAAAATCCAATCGTCTGGGATAGAATCAATTGTGTTCGCCCATATGGTAATAATTCCCTTCGGAATAGGGGAAATACCGGGCACATCGCTTTTTTTCATGATAAAAGCTATCTTGTAATATGGAGGTAAAATATTTTCCGCTTTGTCAGTCTCACAGTTTTCTACACCTTCATCGTTAACAGTTATACCTGTATATGCCGTTTCAGAAGTTACAGATGACCATGTGTTTTTTCTCTTAGCTTGGTCATTACCTGCGTCTCTATCAGTGATTTTTGTTCCTCCCCATGTTTGAATTGCGTGTTTATGTCCTGGATCGACTATAGGATGCGAATGCTTAGGTATATCACCATAAGAATGTTCATGTAAAGTATTTCCGCCAATTTCTCCTGGAACTTGACCTTCCTTAACTCCATAAATAAAGCGATCGAGTAAAAGTGGTGTTCCATTGCTCCCATCACATAATTCCCATCCTTCGGGAATCTCATCAATTTTATCAGACCACATGACGATGCTACCAATAGGAAGGGAAGAGCTGGTTTGATTATTCATGATAAAACTTAATCTATAATATGGTGGAATGTTGCTTGTTTCATCAGTTTGACAATTATCTAAACCTTCTTCTTCAATAGTAATATCCGTATAACTATTTTGATCGTCGCAATCCTTATTTTGAGTACCTTCTTTTGCAATGGTTAGGCCTGTACCCCAACCATCATCATCAGCCTCATCTGAGGCTTTATCAAGATTCCACGCTCCAAATTCATGAGAATGGCCTGGATCGGTTATTGTGTGAGTGTGTTCGGGAAGTTCACTATATTCATGGGTATGTGTTTCACTTCCTCCTTTAATACCTGGTTGTTCACCGTTATTTAATACTCCATAGACGAAAGTATTATTCAACTCTGGAGTTCCATTACTACCGTTGCATTTCACCCATGTGTTTGGTATATTTAAATCGTTCCACAAAACGATTAATCCTTTCGGTACACAGTTTAAAGCCGAACTATTAAGATTAATATTTTCAGATATGTCATTGTTTTCTTGATTGATCCTTGTAGTTTCAGTTTTAAATAAAGCGATAGTCAGTATCAACAATAAAAACACTAAAAAAAAGTGGAGTTTCCTAATTTTCAAAATTGTATTCACCTTAAACTATATTTTTCAAATATAAACTGTATCTAAACATCGCTAGTTTTAAAATTAGATCTCATTGCTATAAAAACATTTTGTCAGTAGCAAGCCTTTTTGCCCTTCCACATGGAAGTCCTATGGTGTAAATAACATATGGATTCTTTAGATATACATATTTATCTTATTAGTAAAATTGAAGATGAAGGAAATTTTTCTAGTCTCTTTTGGTAACTCTTTTTTATGTATTGAAAATTCTTAGGCAATTTCAATTTAATTTAAATCAAAACATTTAAAATTGTATTTTTTAGCGAAATTTTATAAATAATATATTCGAGAATTGTTTTAATTCCAGTTAAAATAAGGAAAATAAAAAATATATAATGATATTGAATTATTTAATGTTCTTTCTTTTTCTTAATATCGTAGCTATTTATCCAATATTTAAGACTTAGTCTTCTTGCTTTGACTTTTTTTAATTTATTTATTTGGTAGGAAAAGAGAATCATTGCTGCGATTGAAAGAATAGTTCCGATAGCCATAGTAGATGTAATTATTAGTTTTTTGAGTTTTAACGCAGTATACAAAGATTCTTTAAATTCATTAGCTTTTTCTTCGGTAATTTCAGCCTCTTTATCGAACCATAAAATCGGTATAATAACTTCCGTATTATTAGGGTACCATTTATCGGTTGGTGTTGCTCTAAAGTTGATTTGAATTCTTTGTCTAGCCCTCATAGTCATACCGGTAATCGGCTCTACATCGATATATGTTTCGTGTTTTTCCGTGTTAGGATGCATTCCAATAGTATCGTTCTTTAAAGATTCATCAGCGTAAAGAAGATGCGGGTGACTAAGATAACAAGGGATCCCATACTCCGGATACATATTTAGAAGCCCCTTAGTGTCCATAAAAAAAGTAGGATTAGGCTCAAATACATCTTCTTTGAAATTGAATCTAAAAAGATTAATTCCATAGATATCCGTTTTCTTTCTAAACTTAAACTCAGCAGGACGTTTCAAATCAGATATACAAATGTCAAGATCGTCATGTTTAGAGATACCTGGAGCAAATTGTGTGCCGTCTGTGCCGCTTACAGGAACAGGCTTTGCCCATATTAAATACTTTTCTTTACCGTTATAAGAAACAAATTCTTTAGATTCTTTGTAATTTCCTTTTCCGGTCTTTATGGTAAATCGGTCTGTACCAATTTTTCTTGCTTCAGAGTCGGTGGTACAATTAGAAAAAATATTTACATTGGCTAATTCGGGGTCGATATCCTTTATAAAACCATCTACGGCGGTAAATAGCCATTCCTCAACGGTTCGCGTAGTAATTAACCCGCTATTCAGATCATTAATTACTTCAAATAAGATGTTGTTAATCCAACTTTTTTTCGATGTGTCTAGCCAAGAACATATCATATTTATCTCACTGTCATCAAGTCCAAATTCAAGCTTCAAGGTCTCTTTTATTTGCTGATCACCCGAAGCAGCAAGAAACCACTTTAAGACACCATCTGAAGTTAGAGAATACTTATTATTTTGATTCCATAGTGCTTTAGCAGTTGAATGAGAGGTTGATACGCCGCAGTATAAATCATTTTCAGCACCGTAATTAATTCCTGTCCTATTTTCTAAATATATTCGATCGATATCAATATCGTACACTGCCTCGTCTAAGGCGTCGTAAACAGACTGATGTATTAATGGTTCAAATTGTTGATTAAGTTCATAAAATTCGGGAAAAACTCGATATTCTGTCCATATATTGGTAGAATGTTCAATCCAATCTAAGACAAGTTCAAGATCGTCCTCTCGATTTCCCCCAAAATATGTATTCAATAGATTTTGTCGAGACTGTGAATTTCCTTCTAATGCTTGAATCCAAAGGGAAAAATCGCCGCCATTTAACGAATATGAATCTGTTTCGTCCCATAAATTTTCAAAAATATAATTATTATAACTCATTCCATTAGTATCTATATCTGTTAGAGATATTTCTGTCATTGTAGGTCGTCCTTCAAGTTGGATTCCACTTAACACATCGTCCCCTGCTTCTTGAACTTGAGCAGTTATTTCCTCAGGGGGTAAGTCTTCGTCATATACCGTTCTCTGAAACGGTCTAACCCCCCAATAAAGCGTCATATGGATATTTTCAAAATCCTGTGGATCCATAGTCGGGAACCTTCCTTCCCCCCACCAATAATGAAAGGCTTCGGTAGCAAATCCTTCTCTGTTTACAGCATCCTTGATTCTGTCTTTAATCTCGTTAGCGGCATTTGAAATCTGAGCCCTATTATCATCTCTATTGACATTAAGTCTATCATCAACTTCTAATATGTAATCTACTAATGCTTCTCTGATAGTACTATAAATATCATTCCAAAAATCATTATTCGATGGTGCGACAGTATCTGATAATTTCTGGTTAAAAGTCTCAAGTATTTCTTTATAAACGATTGGTGTAACCATTTTCAAATTCTCTGTAGTATTTTCAAAAAGACGATGATTTGGTACGTCTATTAAAGGTGTGCCCACATTCCATTCACTTACAAAAATCTCATCAGAGGCAGGTACAGTTTCTCTAATATAATCTTTAACTACTTCCAGCAATCCAGAATCTTCTAACATACTGTAATTTCCGGGATCTATCTGATCGCTGATTAAGGTTTCAAGAGCCTCGTCATTCAACAAAGTCTCTTTTTCTTCGTTAAAAATTTCGTCGAACATTTTATGTACCTCTGATAACACTGTAGAAGTTCCCGTTTCAGTAATATTATCTTCTGTATTAGCGATATCCAATACGCCTAAATACCCCGGATTGATATTGGTTATTTTATCATTTAATCTGAGAGGTGACGAATGTCCTTCTTTAAATTCGTATGTATTATACTTATTATAAGAAACAAGTTCTTTGTCTTCGCTAAAAGCAACATCATATTTGGTTTCGTATACTCGAAAAACAAACGGTCCAACTTCTGCTAAAATGGGCTTTTCTCCCTCCAAATATTCTTCTGGATTCGTTAAATTCCACATATAAAAGCTAGTATATGCAGGAATGGAACTTTCTTTTGAAGAAACCCATTCGTCATAATCTTCGTCATCTGGGTCTGGAACTGTAATTTGTTCTTCAATCGCCTGGTCAATCTCATCTTGAATTAAATTATTGACCAGAGGGGTACTAAGCAAAAAACTAACTCCCAAGAGAAAGAGAAAGCAAGTTGCTATGTATTTTTTTCTACTTGGCTTATATAACAGAGACTTATGTGGCAATATATTTGCATTCTTATTTTTTTTCATCTCATTTTTTCTCCAAACTTTTTTGTTTAATAATATAAGCGTTGCGGTTCTCTAGCCAAACGCATTTTTTAAATGATAATCTCAGAATACCCATCAACAAATTTTTAGAATATATTTCATTTTTCCTTTATTAAAATTTTCAATTACAAACCATGAGGAGATCGTCTAATTCTTAATACTCCCTATTTAAATACGGAAATCATAACAAATGTATCAGATATTCCTTGGAAAATCGTAAATTAATCTCCTCTTTTCGAATCATAACATTGAATGGGCTTTTTACGACTTCTTTAATTAATTGATTTTGATATGGAAGACCTCTTTTTCTCAACGAGAGATAAAGAGAATTTAATAATAATAGCAATAGATATCAAAATGGTTGATATTACTGCTAAATAAAATCCAATCCCCAAACCCCACGATAATTCTCCTTTCCGGCCGCAAAATAAACTAGCTTTTTTAATATGTGTCTCTGTATTTTCCACAATAGCATTATAGATAAATCTTGAATTAAACAAAATGATAAGAAATGAAGTCAAACCAGATAACATTAATAATACCGAAAATAGACTTAAGACGATTCTCCTTTTAATTGAAGAAATAAGAGCTAAAGAAACCCCTATTGTGTATATTAATCCGGAATATAAACTAAATGATTTTAAGACTTGTATATTTTTATTATATCCAAAAGCATTGATGTTGATGTCAAATTGACCATTAGACCTTTCCCAAGATAAATTCCACCAATTTCCAAAAGATGGAGATAGATAATAGAAAAATATACTAAAAAAGCCAATCATGCTTCCAATTAGGATCAAGTCATAGACCGTATAATTTGTATCCCTCATTTTGTTAAACCATTTTATCAAACATGGATAAGATTTTATGTATATATTTAAATACTAAGTGGCAGAATCTGCCATATGGTCTTATTTTTTTTTTTAAAAATAATCTCTATTAGAGACGCAACATAATATTCGTGTATCTTTAACCGATTAAGATATATCTATTGTTGGATTGAAATATTTAAATAAATCCCTTGTATTTATGGAGTTATTTATTAAATGGGCTTCTCTCTTTAACTTTTTATAACGAAGATTTTTTTTGTTTTTAGCAATTTTGTTCGATTCCGTGATAGATCTTGTATGTTCGATTTTATAATATTTACTATATGTTCGAACGCTTATAAATGATTCGAATGTTCAGAATCAATAAATCTGATCCAATTGAGTATAAGCTAAATAAAATTATCTCTCTAGTTTTTATTGGGTTGGAGATGAAAAAAATCCCCATATTCTTTAAATAAAATCTTTAAAGAACTATTTTCGTTTAATCTAATCACAAAGTAGTATTTTAAATTATATATTCTATCAAATCGAACAAATATTAGTATTGACCTTTTAGTCGCTAAGCATTAAGGTTTAATTAAATTAGCTCATTAAACCTAACAAAAGAGTTTAATAGAAGAACTTTAAGATATAAATAGAAGAAAATAATATTCAAATTAAGAAATAGAAATTGGTTATTAGAATTTTTTTTAATGTGTTGAATTAAGAATTATTTTTTTAAAAAAAATAAGCAGTATTTTACAATTCAGTTTTTTTCTTTAATTAACCAATTTGCTAACTTCTCAGGTAGAAAAAAACCTAAATAATATTCAAACACGCTTGATATCATCAAAATTCTGAAAACAATAATCAGAGGAACAGTGAGAAGCGAAATTTCTTCAAAAAATAAACCAACATAAACTACTTCAATTAGACTTATCGAAAAAGAAACAAAAGCTAATAATAAAAAACGTCCTTTCCATTCTATGTCTGGATAACCCGAATTTAAGGCTCTTTTAGCTAAAATAATACCGGTAAATAAGACTACTAAAACTGCAAACATTTTAAATATAACAGCAAATAATTGAGGAACTATGAAGTAGATTCCGGAAATTGTAGCGACTAATTCAGGAGATGAAAAAATTAAAATCCACAATAATATCTCATATATTATGCAAACAGTTGAGAAAATTGAGACTATTATTTTTTTTTTCTCTGGGCAAATAATGAGACAATAAGTATAAATCCAGAATATCAAAGAAAGAGGGATCGTAGCATTATAAATAATTAAATATAAAATATAGTTTAATCTTATCTTGAACAAGACATACATAATAAATGAAAGCGAAACACCCCACCACGCTACGCTCAGAAGTAGCCAAGCAATGGGAGCTGTTAAAAAAACCGTTTTTCTAAATTTTACATATTTTAAAAGTAGTTTTATCCCGATGATTGAAGAAACAACAACGAATATGGTATCACAAATTCCAAAAGTAATTTCAATTGTAGACAAATTTTCAATTCCGATTTTCCACACCTATTCAGTCAAAAATGAACACAAGTTAGATTAGAATCTACTATAATTATTAGGGTTAATATAGTTTATAAATTTCTATTCATATTTACTAATTTTTCTTAAATAACAAAAATTAGTGTTTTGTTGTATTTAAATACGCAGTTAAGGGTTCTTATTAATCGTTGTTATCATGTTTAATTAAAACGGTATTTACCTAAAGTTTGATGAATCTCAATTCTATCAAATATGTTTAAATAACGTTAAAAACATAATAAAATATATTCACGTAAAAAATAAATTTTAATATTTTAGGAGTTCAAAATCATGGAAATTTTGGATAAAGCAAGCGAAAGGATTAAAAATATCCGTAGAAGGTTTCTCGATGATAAAACATTAATTTCGGTGGAAAGAGCAAAGTATTACACCGAAAAATGGTCTGAAACTGAAGAAAGAGATTTACCTATTGGAGTTCGAATCGCTCTATCTATGAAAAATGTCTACGAAAATATGACAATGTACATTGATCCGGACGATCGCATAGCGGGGAAATGGACTGAAGGTTTTCTTGGGATTCCAATTGACATAGAGAGAGGTATATGGAACAGGATTCTTGAAACTGAAATCGATAAAAAATCAATGAAAAAATTTGCGAGAAAATTTAATAAAGCTTTTATAGAATATATGAGCGCTAAAGGAATAGACCTTATCAAGTATGTAGAAAAAATAAAAAATTTGGGCGCTGCGATACCAACTATGGGCGATAAACCGTTAGACCAGAGGAAGATAAATTCATTTCAAATAGAAGAAGAGGATAAGAAAACGCTATTAAACGAGTTGTTGCCATTCTGGAAAGGAAAAACCGTCGCAGAATTAATAGAAGAAACCTACCTAGAAAACCATATCTATAAGGGAGAATTTTATGATTTTATTAAGCACGTACCAATAAAGAAATCCCAAGATCAGCCAATCATTTCAAGCAACGCTGTAATTGGAGGATGGCAAGGACATATAATTCTTGATCATGAGAAAGTAGTACAAAAGGGATTATTAGGTCTACGAAATGAAGTTCAAGAAGAAATTAAAAAGAATAATAATTTTTCAAAAGAAGAAATGGGATTTTTAAATTCTCTTGATATAGCTCTTGAAGGAATAATGATTTACGCAAAAAGACTTTGTGAGAAACTTCACGAGGAATTGATTAACACCGACAATTTAGAAAGAAAAGCAGTATTATCTGAGATGTACGAAATTTGTAAAAATATTAAGTTTAAGCCCGCAAAAACCTTTCGGGAGGCTGTTCAATTATATTGGATTATTAAAACCACTGTTGATTTAGCGCTTCCATTTAATGTACATGGACCAGGACGACTTGATCAAATTTTTTATCCTTACTACAAACGAGATTTTGAAGATGGGAGAATTACTTCAGAAGAAGCTTGCGAATTATTAGAAGAATTGATCTTAAAAGTGATGAGTCATAATATTCGCCCTTATCCGGACGCTCTATCAGATTTCAGTCAAAGATACGAGGGTTCAGAGCCAATTACTTTAGGTGGTCTAACTGAAACCGGACAGGATGCTACAAACGATCTCACTTATATTTTGTTAGATGCTGCTGAACGGTCAAAAGCTTGTCTTAATTTCGCTGTACGACTGCACGATAACACGCCCGAGGAATTATACTTAAAACTCGCTGATCTCAATTCTAGAGGTATATCGAGTATTTCTATGTTAAACGACAACATCTCTAAAAAAGCGTTAATCAAAAGAGGAGTCTCAGAGAAAGATGCCCAAGGTTATTGTATAACTGGTTGCGTCGACATGTCTACTCCTGGAAAAACAGGGGGGATTGGGTTTTCAGCTATTTTATTATGCCAAACTCTCGATACAACTCTTCGAAATGGTAATTCAAAGACTTTAGTTGGAGTAATAAAAGACATAGGTCCTAAAACTGGAGATCCCAATTCTTTTAAAACATTTGATGAATTTCTTAGCGCATTTTATAAACAATCTGAGTATGTAATCAACCATATCGTGGAAGGGGCTTATCTCCGAGATCAAGTATACGCTAAGAATTTACCCTCTCCATTTTTGTCTGCTTTTGTCCAAGGTTGTTTAAAAAATAGAAAAGATGTCACTCAAGGAGGAGCGAAGTATGACGCCGAAGGTATTCTTTTTATCGCAAGTATTGCAAATTTAGTCGATTCAATATATGTAATAAAAAAATTGGTATTTGAAGTAAAAAAGTTTTCCTTAAAAGAACTCGTTGACGCTATCGACAATAATTTTAAAAACGGATACGAATGGATTCACGAATTGATTATCAAATTAGAAGGAAAATGGGGAAACGGAAATCCAGAATGCGATAACTTAGCCCGAGAAATCACCACTCATCTATTTGAAGAAACTTATAAGTACAAGACTTACAAGGGAGGTATTTACGCCCCTTTCATCATTAGTATGACTACGCACACCTACGTAGGACGAATTTCCTTAGCAACTCCGGATGGAAGATTGGCGGGTAAACCATTTGCAGCAAGCTGTAATCCATATAATGTTGAGAAAAATGGTCCAACTGGCGTTTTAAGATCCGTTTCTACGCTCAATTTCGAACATGTATGTGGTTGCGCTGTTAATATTCGAATGCATCCATCAGGAATTGGGAAAACCGAAGAAGCTAAGAGAAAATGGATTTCGTTGATAAAAACTTACTTTCAATTAGGTGGTGAACAACTTCAACCAACTGTTGTTTCTGAAGAAACCTTGAGAGCGGCTCAAAAAGATCGCGATAAATATCGAAATGTTATAGTAAAAGTAGGAGGCTATAGTGCCTATTTCGTCGATCTAGGAAAGGAAATCCAAGAAGAAGTAATTTCTCGAACTGAACATATGTTAGTATAACTAACCTAAAAAATCGACTATTCTTTTTCTTTCAAAATCAAACTCTGATAAATCCTTTAGAGGAAGTAGAAGATGGAGGATACAGTAAGGTCGTTCAATTAATCCTCCCTTCTTGTTATCTTCATTAATAATTTTATTAATTTGTTCTTTGAATTGCGACAAGGCTTTGAGGTAATTCTCTCTTCCTTCTTCGGTAATAAACCAAAGATCGTAATCAATTGGGCTCTTGAAATAGAAATCTTGAGTTTTCTTCATAAATTTTTTATCTTCGCTAAGATATTTTTCGTCTATTTCGCGATAGAATTGGTTTGCAAAAATAAGAATATTTTTAAAAGTTTCAAGCATCCATTTATCCCTCAAAAGGATGTGGTGTAGAATTTCCTTACTTTCCTTTTTTTTAAGGTTCTGAAAGTTCTTAATGTTTAATTCGGCTAAATTAAAAAATTCGGGATCTAATTCATAGACTTTCGCGTCAATCGAACCTTGTGATTCTTCTCTGGAAGTATTTATTATATTCGATTTCTCAAATTTTTTTAAATGATGAATAACCGTAGCCTTAGTCCTTCCTAGTAAATCACTCAACTGTGTAAGGCTTAGTTTTCTAAATATAAGTAGTAACAACATAATTCGAAGTCGGGGAATGCTTGATAAGAGTTTTAAAACCTCAATCCTTTGGTTTATTTTCTTTTTTAGTTTTTCAACGTCTATCATTTTTTAATAAGTATTCTTCAATTTTTTAGCATCTTAAGGTAAAAATGAAATATTATTATAGTATTATTCTCTCATATATATCTTATTCAGAAAAATACAAAATTATATGGATTACAAACAATATACCTTGAATAATTATACAAAAACGGGAAAATTTTTAATTTTATTTCAAATTTGCAATTAACAGATCTTAGCTATAAATCAATTTACTTAATAAAATAACAAAGAAACTTTTAAAATTAAGTCGAATGTACTTATAGCATTATGACCGGAAAACCTAGGGTTTTCTTTACATCAAACGTATTTTTGGAAATTGGTGAAAACGATAAGATCAGCGAGGAAGTTAAAACCCAGATTAAATCATTGTGGAGCGAGTTAAGATCTCTAGCAGAAATAAAAATTTTTGACGGACGGTTTCCTAAGGACGAAGAAATTGAAGAAGAAATCAAAAAGTTTGATCCACAATTAATCGGGTGTCATTTGAGTCATCCAATCAAATCTAGCGCACTTGAGGGATCTAATGTAGTTGCTGTTCTAACCTCAACAGCGGGCTATAACCACATTCAGAGAACCAGTGAAGATAATATTATTATTACTCACACACCTGGGGTACTACATCAAACAGTTGCAGATTATACTATAGCGCTCATTATGGCTAACTTAAGAAATATTATTGACCTCCATTTCTACGTTTGGAACGAGGAATGGAAGTCTGGAGATAAGTGGGACTTAGACCAAGATTTGTCTTCTGTCATAGATAACAAAACTCTCGGAATAGTGGGATTGGGTGAAATCGGAACCGAACTGGTCAAGAGGGTTTATCCTTGGGGTCTCAAAATTATTTATTACGATAAAAATAGATGTCGACATACAGAAGAGGAATTTCCGGGTTTAGAATGTAAAGCGAGTCTAGAAGAATTGTTTAAAGAATCCGACATCGTGAGCTTACATATACCTCTAAATAAACACACCAAGCATCTAATTAATAAAGATTTATTAAAACTAATGAAACAAAACGCCTTACTTGTCAATACGGCAAGAGGAGGGGTGATTAACTTTGGAGATCTCTTGTCATTGATCGAAAATGGGGAAATTAAGATACATCTAGCGTTTGATGTGTATCCCGAAGAACCAATCGAGAAAGAAATGTTAGAACGGTTTAAGAAGATAAAGAAGTCTCAACCCTCAATAAGAATGGTATTAATGCCACACAACGCTTCTGCTGACGCCGATACGCGGGGAAAGATGGATATCCTTTTTCTTTCCGATCTAATTAGTATTATCAAGTCATCAAACTTACGTGATCTAAAGGATGTTCATATAATTCCAGAGCATCAGAATATTCTAAATGAAAAGGATTGGAAGATATTAGAATATTGGAATAAAAAAAATCAATAAGATTTAATTATTCGATATTTTTTATATGTGGAGGAGAGATCATAAGTTTTATTATTTCCAGAACACTAACTGCATTAGAAAGCAATTTCAATTGTTAGTATTCCAATAAGATGAAAATGATAAGAAGCTTTATCGCCTTCGACTTAGAAGACAAAGACACAAAGGAAAATATTCAAAAATTTACAAATCGTTTGAAGCAAAACCAACCTAGGATCAAGTTAGTAGAGCCTGAAAATCTTCACATCACTGTGAAGTTCCTTGGAGATATCCCCGACCATATGGCGCCTAAAATTTATAAGATATTACAAGAGAAAGTTAACGATGAATATTTTAAAGATAATTTTTATAAATACGAATTACGCGGCGTTGGGGAATTTAGAAAATACTCCGTTATTTGGATTAGCATGCAAGGGGATACGCAGGTTTTACAAGAAATAAAAGACATAATCGAGTTCGAATTGAAAAAGGAATTAGGGATTAAAAAAGACAAACGAAAAAAGTTAACACCACACCTCACAATTGCAAGATTAAAATCAAAGCGTATAGACTACAACACTTTTAGCTCATTTAAGAATTTAATAAACAAAAATAAAGATACATCTTTTGGTAACTTCACTATCGACGAGATTAAGCTGAAAAAATCTGTTCTAACTCCAAAAGGACCAATATACTCAAATTTTACTGAAGATGGTTTTAAGGATTAAGATTTTTCATTAAACGGAAGGACTCCCTAAAAATCAATTTAAATTAATTGCGGAAACTGTTTTTCTTTTCTTTTTCTTAATAATTATCGATTAGAATGTTTTTATACCCGCTTTAAAGCATCAATAATTTTATTTATATTCGTACAATTTCTAAGTTAACCTTATGATATTTTTTTAAAAATCGAAGCTATTGAGTAATGAGTAAAACGAATATCAAAGCAGTGATATGGGATTTGGACGGAACACTTATTCATTTTAAAATAGACTGGTTACGAGCTCGGAGAGAAGCTTTAAAAATTTTGAGAAACCATGGTGTCCCAAAATCGCTATTAACGGCTAGGAATAGTATTTTGGATAATGTCGAAAAAGCAAAGGAATATTTTAAATCAATTAAACTCGATCCCGAAGAAGTTATTTCCATCTTCAAATTAGTAGAATCATCTGTCAACGAAATTGAATACGAAGCTGCATTAAACGCAACGCCCATTGATGGAATAAAGAAAGTGCTCGATTTTGTGAAATCTCGGAACCTTAAACAAGCGATATATACCTTTAATACCACAAAAAACGCAGAAATTTCCTTAGATAAAGTTGAGTTTTTAAGTTATTTTGACGTTATTGTTGGACGCGACCAAGTAGAAAACGCCAAACCTCATCCCGAGCATTTAAGTACCATATGCGAGAAACTAAATGTAAATTGTCAAGAAACTATCGTGATAGGAGATACGTCAAGAGATATTGAAGGGGCTATGAATGTTCAAGCTAACTCGATTGCATTAAAAACAAAACTCTCAAATTTTTCTAACATAAGGGTTTTACAGAAAGCAGATGTGTTAGTTAAAGAGATTGACGTGCCAGAGAAATTAATAAAAGCAATTAAGGGATTTTTATAATTAATTATTAAATGGAAAAAATATTTAAATAAAAACCATCCTATTATTGAATATATTTCTATGGAACCATATATTTAAACTGAATCGAGGTAAACAATTATAAGTATGAATATTGAGTATTTCTTAGATGTTTTAAAGCCCCATCATCCCTCCAATGATCTTCTCGCTCGGACGCTAAGTCAATTAACTGGTGTAACATATGTGAGAGTTAAAGTGGATGAGATAGATCAGCGAACAACTTCAATTTTTATTACCATTCGAGGTACCGAAGAAATGTCTCTGGAGAAAATAACCCAAACCTTAGAAGAATATAACTGCTCGCTCCATTCGGTAGATACAGTATCTATTCAAAAAAACGAAGATAAAGGATAACTATTTCTCCAGAATTTTTTTATATTAAAATTATCTTCTTTATTAATAACTATTAAAATTATGACGACTTCAATTAACTATATTTTTAATAAATAACCAAACCTTAAGGATTAAAAATGGGAGCACCAAATGTTGTAAATATTATACAGAAGGATGGTGAAATTTCTGACGAAGTTGATTACGCCCTAATGAATTTCTTGCTGAAAAACAGAGGAGCAGGATATACCGCATGTCAGCCATCTCTAGTTGAACTTGATGATGGACGAAAAGTTATAAAGATGGGTATTGATCGCACCTTCATAAG
>WJKD01000560.1 GCA_014729315.1 Promethearchaeota archaeon
AAAGAATATATTAATAAAACTGGTACTCAAAATTTCAAACTGGAACATAATAGCCGATATTTACTCCCTATGTCTAACTACTTTTTTCTTTACATTAGCGTTAGCTATGATTCTAATTTCTTTCAAATCTTTTTTTTCAAAAAATAATTACGGCGGTGCTTCCACTTTTGTTTGTGCATTAGTTTTCGTCTTTATTGGAAGCTATAATTTTATCTATGGGCTTTTTCCATATCCCTATTCGGGTTTTATGGTTTGGTGGATAGGTATAATGCTTTCAATTTATTTAGGTTTTGCGATTATTATTAAAAAATTAAAGAAAAGGATTCATAAAGGTAATGCAACGAATAGAGAAGTTTCTGAGGAATCTAAATTAATTAAATTTCTAATTTATCTTGAATCAGAAAATATTTATAGGGAAAAAATACCAATTAAGATGGAAATCGCCCGAAAAGCCTTTCATTTCGCGGGATTATTACTTTTAGTTTGTTATTTTGGATTTATTATTATACCGCCTTTAGCAAGCCTTGTAAATGGTAGTATTATAGATTTTATAAATAGCGAAGCAATTGAATGGAATTATAATTTATTGTGGGGAGATACAAAAGAACAATACCCTTACGAAAAAGGCGATTTCCAAGCGATTATTGATATTACCTTTTTCGCTCTTATTGCTGCGTTTGTATTTATGATAATTCCCGATTTAATACGAATTTTATGGGGGCCCGAGTATTCGCTTTTGAACCTACTTACAAAGTCAATACTTAGGAAAAAGGAATTCAATTCTATTGGGCCGCATGTGTGTCTTTTAAGCGGAATAATCTTTTCTTACACCCTTTATGTATTAGGTATAGTAGATATTCTTTCAGTGATGACCGGAGCGCTAATTGCGTGTTTTTCCGATGCATTGGCAGCCTTAATTGGTAGACTGTATGGTAAACATAACGTGACCTGTATTGGTGGAGACACAAAAACTTTAGAAGGATTTGGAGCTGGTATATTGAGCGCTTTCTTAATCGCTTTAATTTTTGTTGGTCCAATCTATGCCTTGATTGCGGCATTAATTTTCTTTATTATTGATTACTTTCCTGTTATTATAGCTGATAATGTTTTGAATCCCATTTTAATTAGCGTTGGTTTAACCTTTTTTGTTTGGCTTCTTGGTATACCTATAGGATGGGAATTTATTTTATAATTATCTGATAAATTCAAACTAAAGAGTTTAAATTTTAAAAAAATTCATCTCAAATCTTAATAGAATAAGAGAAAAACACTGATCTAAAGCAATAAAAAAGATTTTCAATTATCTATTATAGTTATGAAGGAATTAATAAAGCAATTGGAAAGCGTAAAGCTGACGATTTTCGATCTTGATGGTGTGGTTTATCGAGGAAATGAAATGATACCTAATTCTGATAATGTGATCCAGACTCTTAAAGACATGGGGATTAAAGTTGTCTACAATTCTAATAATTCTACAACTTCTCGAGATATGTACGTAAAACGACTCACTAATATGGGTATCCCCTCGGAATACCACGATTTTTATACCAGCGCATCGATTACAGCCTTAGAAATTACAAAAATCAAAAAGAATGCAAACATCTATGTTATAGGTGATATAGGTTTGAGAGAGGAACTTAAAGCTCAAGGACATTCTATAATAACGGCCGAATCTAAATTCAATGAAGTAGATTTTGTCATTGTAGGATTAGATATCAAACTGACTTATAAAAAAATTCGAATAGCACAGAAATGTATTCTTCGGGGGAACGCAGAATTTTACGCCACTAATCCCGATACGACGCTTCCAATGCCTGATGGTTTATGGCCTGGTGCAGGTGTGATGGTAAATGCTATCGAAACTTGCACGGGTAGAAAACCTGTAAAAACATTTGGAAAACCCGAACCATATGGTATTAAAGCAACGCTCAGAGATCTAAAAATTAAACCAGATGAAGCTTGTATATTCGGAGATCGCTTGGATACAGATATTTTAGCAGGAAACAGAGCAAATATAATAACGGTCATGGTGTTGACTGGAGTCACAACTAAAACAGAAATTGATAAATTAATGGAGGATCCGAATAAATATGGAAATTTAAACAAAAAACTAATACCCGACTTAACAATTAATTCCTTAGAAGATATTTTTATTAATTAAGTCTTAATGATAATAGTTTCCTTCGAAATAATTAAATTTAAAGTATTCTATACATAGATTTATAAGTATTTTTAAATATCCAGTTTAATACCTTTAAAGAAGCATTCAGAATTTACAATTCTATTAATCAAGTTTCATAAATAAGGAGAATAATCACTATCATATGATAAAAAATGCATGAGGTCAAAAATACTTACAAGGTCTTGATTGTAGGTGATTATAAAGCCGGGAAGACTGCATTGTTAAATCGATATGTGAACGATTGGTTTCACCAGAGTTATAAACCAACAGTTGGATTTGACATACTAAAAAAGGAAATTTTGCTCAAAAACAAAAGCCAAATTATACTGTCATTATGGGATAGTGGAGGATTACTTACTCAAATTACTTCCAAGAAGGATAAATTTTTTCGACATGCCGATGCCTCTGTAGTCGTTTTTTCTCTAAAAGATAAAAAATCATTAAGTGCAATTCAAACCCATATTAATTCAATACGAGAAAATGTAAACGACGAAATACCGATTATCGTCTTCGGAACTAAAGCCGATTTAATCGATGAAAAACAATCTTATTTCGAAATAAAAGAATCATTACAAAATTTAACCATAAATTCAGAAGTTGATTTATATATCGGTTCTTCAAAAAC
>WJKD01000561.1 GCA_014729315.1 Promethearchaeota archaeon
GTGTTATACTTCCTAAAGAAGAGATCCGATTATTATGCGAAATCGAACAGTTAATCGGAGAGGAAATACCTTTGCTTGATGATCTAAACAATGTTTTTCTTGGTTATTCGGTTCAAAATTCAAGGGTATCAAAATTAAAAGTTTATGGGAGCGTGATTGCCTATATCCCGGAAAACATCGGAGATTTGAGCGCGCTTACCGAGTTAAATATCTCGGACTGCGGAATCACAACCCTCCCAAATTCGTTATTCACACTTAAATCGTTGAAGAAGCTTACGTTATACGGAAACACTATCGCTCTTCTCTCTCAAAATATAGAAAAGTTACAAGATCTCGAAGAATTAAACATCGGCAGAAACACAATGTCTTTCATTCCCGACCAAATTGGGAAATTGAGACATCTAAAAAAGCTCCAGATTGGAGAAAACCAAATCGAACAGTTGCCCAAAACACTTGGAAATCTTGAAAATTTAGAAGTATTTAGTTGTGTCTTTAACCTTCTTACTGAAATTCCAAAAGAGATATGTGATAATTGTCATCATTTAATCGAACTTGCTATCTACGATAATTATATCGAAAAGCTTCCGGAAAATATCGGGAACCTTCAAAACCTCCAAAAGTTAAAAATATCATCAAATAACATCAAGAGATTTCCAAGAAGTATTGTAAATTTGAGGAACTTGACCTATCTTAACTTTTATGCGACGCATATCGTCGAATTAAGCGAAGAAGAAGAAAGATGGATTGAATTTTTAAAAAACCAAGGTTGTACCGTCCATCCCACAAGCTTGGAAGAAAATCGGAATATCAGGATTTGAGACACGAGAAAAAAACTGTAATCAATACCTGAACTAAAAATAATTTGAACCGAAATATTGCATGAGCAATATACAGAGATAGGTAAATCGTGTTTTGGATTTACATTCATTTTAAATGACATTAAAATTTATACTTAACTGTTCGTAATCGAGCAATATCGGGAAGTTCTTTTTCTGTGGTATGAAATTCCGCATTGTTTTTTAGCGCTAAAGTAATGGATAAACAGTCATTATATGATAAGATTTTTCGATATTGACATTTTAAAAGTCCTGCATCAATAATTGTTTCAGCTGTTAAGGAAAAAGACTTATAGGGAACATTCAATTGAAAAGATCTTATGCAATTTGCTGCGTATTTTTTGCCACCCGCAATACATAAATGTTTAAAAACTTCCACAAATATTACATGGCACACAAAAGCAGAAAACTTCTTGCTTTTAATGTTCTTGATCAATGCTTTAATTTCTTTTGGGGGATTTCTCTGATAATATAGACTAATTGGACCTGCATCTAAACACACTCGTTTCGCCATTTATTCTTCAAGCTCCATATCTTCTTTCCGAGATTGATTAAAAATTTTACGAAACTCTTCAATTGTAAGCCCTTTTTTTCTTAATGATTCTACCGATTCAATAGGAATGATTTTTATTTCTCCATTTATTTCCTCTTTTACCAATACATAATCTCCGTCAGAAATGTTGTACTTTTTTCTAATCTCAGCGGGTATCGAAATCATCCCTTTATTCGTAACTTTTACTACCTTTCCAGCCATTTTTTTCACTAAGTGTTATTCAAATATCTAAGTATTTAAGTTTTTCCTTAGCGACATTCAATTTTCTAAGTATTTATTTTAGAAGCTTTACTGATATATAATGTTATTACTATTTCTTTTCCCAATAGCGTATTCGATTATTCTGGAGCATAATCAAAAAAGGATTATTTACCAGAACTTGAAAATCTGTAATTGTTAATTGGAAATCAAATTGAGTATTTACATCATAAAAACGATAAAAAGAATTATCCTAATCCCAAATCTGATGATATCATTATTTCTTCGGTTCTTCCGAATTTTAAATTCAAAATAAAGTGGTTATGGAATCAAGATGAATACCCTCTTATTGATATATTGAAAGAAGTGCTATAGTTTATATAAAAATTAATTTTAAAAGATAGAGGGTAAACGAGCTGCTCCTCCTGCTGATAACGGCGGACCCTATGGTTATCATAAAATATTCGAGGTTTTAAATAATCCCAGTCATCGCAAGCCCAAGGAGATGAAGGAAAGGGTGGATGTCAATCTTAATTGCGAAAAAATGCAATGTTATATGAGTAATATGCCCTAACTTATAGCTATTAAAATTTCTAAAATTATTACTCTTTTCCTCTGTCTTACGTTTGAAAAACTAAATATTATGTTTGCTGCGTGAAAAACGGGTAAAAGATCGAATCACATATTTGATCCTTAGGTATTTATCTAATCTTTATTTATAATATTTCGGAAAAATATAATAGTCAAAATTTCCATATATAGTTTGTATGGAGTTTAAGATAGATTTTCCCCACTCATTAGATCTTAGAGGAACTGACTATACCATTTTAAAATATGACATCACTGAAGATGAGTTTTGGAAGCTATCTGATGAAGATACAAATTTTGAATTAATTGATGGGGTGTTAGTTATCCATTCTCCTGCCTCTACAGAGCACGAACAACTTTTTAGTTATCTTAATAGGTTACTAGGTTTTTATGTGGAAGAGAAAGAAATAGGTGTTCTCCTTGGATCGCGACTTGTGATGAGGCTCGACCCAAAGTGGAGCCCAGAGCCGGATCTCATGCTTGTCCTTTCAGAGAACCAAAATATAATAAAGGATACACGTGTAGAGGGCGCAGCAGATTTCGTGATTGAAATCCTCTCTAAAGCGACTCGAGATATTGATCTACAGAAAAAAGTGCCCAAGTATTTAGAATGTGGTGTAAAGGAGATTTGGATTATTGATCCGGAGAATAAGAAATTTTCTGTTTACGAAGGAGAGAATAAGAAAACATGGGATATAGGGATGCAGGAGCTTAATATTGATTCAAAAATCTTACCGGATTTTGTTCTGAAACCTATTTGGTTATGGAGCCGCCAAGACTTTCCGGTTAATCAAATCATAAAGAAAATATCAAGAGATCTAGATTAATAATTGAAAGTTATCCCAAAGGAAATTATTTAAAAATGAGCGTTTTTAATTTTGTTAATTTTATAACCTCGGAGAAATTATTCTAATAAAATATAATAAAATGCATTATAATTCTTCATATTACTGATCTGGTCAGCTTTAAATGATTCCAATTTCTTTTTCAATTAAAACTCTGTCAGGAGTTAGAAGAACAATTAGGAAAACAATAATATAAAACCTCATAGCTACGGGCATTATGGATATCAGGAGATGCTCGATTTTTTAAATGATCCCGATCACCGCAGACATAATAAAATAAAGGATAAGATGGATGAATGACAATTTTGATCCTGTCTTAAAATATATGATGAATGAAAACCAAGTTCATCATTACCGTAGGGACTACGGGAAGTCACGCCTATAGAGATCGTGTAAGACGCCTTTGAGGTGCCTTATTAATTCCCTTTAAGCTGTTTAGGGCGTGATTATTTTTTCTTCTATGCTCCAATAACTCACATATCGCAAAACTCATCAAAACTGAGTTCTTCGGTGATATTATGTCTTGTGCTTATGAATTTTTTCAAGAAGATTTGACAGAACTTAACCTTAAACTGTTTATATAGTCAATATTTTGGAGTAAGAGAATCAGCAAACTTTAAATAAGGAATAGAATAATTTATAATTCTTCTTTCTTTATTTCTTCTACAATTGAATCGGGAGAATAATCTTTAAGCCAATGCTTGTGCTCCTTCGTATAATCACCGGTACCAGATTTATAATGGTGTAAGAAGGGAACCATTCCTACTGAATAGTAGTCAAAAAACTAATAGCTATGTATTTTTAAACCGGGAACATTTTCGTAATGAGTAATATTATTAGTCACTATTTCATGATGGCCATTAGCCAATATTATCCCTGCTATCAAAATATCCATTTTTCCTATATTCATGCCTTTAGAATCTAATGAAGCGCTTAATTCGGCTGATCTTTTAATTGCAGGAATCGTAAGGTCGTATACTTGGATATCACTTAGGAATTGTACCATACGTTGTTCTTCTTGTTTTAATCGATTGAGAAAAGTTAAATCCTTTTGAAACCTTTTTGATAAGGGGGGAAAATAAAATCCATAATAAATCTCATAAAGGACTATGATTGCAATTGCAAAAATAGATTTAGCATGTTCAGCCAGAAAAGCCGCCATATTAGGTTTTCCTCTTAAAATTGCAATAATAGCATCACTGTCTAGAAATATCATTTAATCCCTCCTTAACCCGTTCATCAATATTGTCATTCATAGATTTGCGGAATTCTTCAACTTTTTGTGCAAATTCCTCCGGGAAATCAGACCATACTCCGAAATACTTCATTAAACGGGATGTGCTCCCTTTTGAACCTTCATTTAAGATTCTTTCGATAACATCTGAAAAACTCTCGCCCTTTTGTTTTAATTTCTTTAATTTTTCATATACTCCTAATCTAACCGAAATATTTTTTGATGCCATATATCTACCACATATCTATAAAGATTATCTACATATATAAATTCTTTCGCTCTCATAGTGTTATTCATTGTGATAAAACAAGATTTAAGAACAAATATAGGCAAGAATAATTAGAAGTCTTGACGAATTTAAGATACTTTGAAGACCCTTTTGTAGACCCTTTTGAATAAGGTTTTTTAAGTCTTTCTTTGACCAACCTTCAGCTATATCTACGTTAAAAGTAGGTATGAGATAAGTCGAATCTAAACATAATTTCAATCAAATTCTCTTTCTATATTTTTCAAGACATGATACGAAATTTTTACATCTTTAGGCTTACTTAATATTTCCTCTAAAGAATCAATCTTTTGCACTATAACGCGGTTGGAATATCCTTTCATGATAATAGTCTGATCTGTATTAAAACCTAAAAATTCTCTCACTTCTTTTGGAGGGATAATTTCCCCTTTTGAGCCAATTTTGAGAATATACTGTTTTTTCATGCAGTATAAAACCACTCGAAAAAGTTTAAATTTATCGAGTCGTTGATTTTAGTGTCAATCGTTCGGCTCTCTCTCCTCATTCCAAGGCTAGGCAAAATCAATCGTTTTAAACTTATCCGATCCTCCCACCGATCTCCTTAATAGGCATAAAGGATCCCAAGATTCCACGCTGTAAAACTCAGAGAGGAATCGATCAGACTCTCCACAGATGTCGCACCCGAACGGCGCCGAAACCGAGGCTTTCTCGGGCAATCCCGGACACTGTTTCAATTTTCGAAGGCATTTTTGATTTTTTCCGCGCCGACCTGGGTTTATGCGGATGTTTCCCCGTCTCTTCTTTTGAATGGAGACGCTTATTCAAGGTCCAGCTGATTTAGTTATTGAGATACTCTCCCCTACAACTCGGGAACTTGACCTCACCAAGAAATTTCCTCACTTCAGACAAGCGGGAGTAAGAGAGGTGTGGATTATTGACCCTGAAAGCCAAGAATTCATGATCTACTGGGAAAAGGAGGAGAAAAAATGGAGTAAAGAAAATGCAGATAACTTTATTGAGTCTCGAATACTCCCTGATCTGAAGTTCAAACCGATATGGATTTGGGAACGAAAAAAATATCCCTCCAGCAAAGTGATTGAGGATATTATTTGAATTAAAACCTATTTTAACTTTTATATGTCACATCTGGATGCGACACTTCAGCAGAGCTGTATAGGTGTGCCTTGGTCAACTGGATCCTTCGGTGAAAATATTCCCTAACCCAGTTTTTCAGTGTCTGTTATATTAATTTCTATCTTTTCGTATTGCTTTATAAATATGTTCACATGCGGCTCGTCGATAAACATGGTGCGGACAAGGAATATCATCTCTTATCAGTGATGGTAATCCTCCAAAAATAACTATCAAAAAAGAGATACGAAAAGAAATAAAGAAAAAACCGGGTAAAGCATTATACAATTACACTATTCTCAATTTTCCTAAGGGACTATTTTTTTTTCGAGTTTTACATATTCTCTCAATCTCGAAGAGGAAATTGCATAAGAAGGATAATAAAAATAATAACTTAGACTTCATGTATTACTATTGAAATGCAGTCCGTAAAGAAAAGAGTAATTGATCTCATCAATAAATTACCTGAGAATGCAAATTATAATGACATTTTTGAAGCTATCTACTTCCAGCAGAAAATAGAGGTCGGATTACAAGAATTGGATGAAGGCAGGGGAATTTCTCACGAAGAAGCTCGCGAAATGTTTAAAAAATGGTTATCATAACTTGGATGCCTCAGCATTAAAGGATTTGGATACCATTTCAGAATATATTGAGAAGGATTCTGATTACTATGCGAAGATAACCGTTCAAAAGATTTTTTCTGCTGTCAAACAATTAGAGCAATTTCCTCAAATGGGTAGGATAGTTCCAGAAAAACAAGACCCTACCTTAAGAGAGCTCTTGTATAGAAATTATCGAATTGTCTATAAATACATGGATAATGAAATTTATATCCTTACAGTATTTCATGGTAGTCATCAAGGTGGAATAAATAATTTATAGCAAGAAGCTTAATTCTCTGAACCACAAAATGGCTGTAGAATTAGGAAAAAGCACGATAAATTTCAATCTTCTTGTTGAAGCTTTATTCTCTGAACCAAATAGATCACGAAATACGCAATTGTAGTCATCCCGTAGGTTTGAACAAACCCATCAGAGGTGCCCGTGCCCGTAGTATCGCCAGTCTGAGTCGCAATCGTACTA
>WJKD01000562.1 GCA_014729315.1 Promethearchaeota archaeon
AAATAGTTATTGGCTAAACGAAAATGTATCCTTCGAAATAATTCTGATAACGCCGAAGGCGAAATGTCCAATTTTTTTGCTAACTTACTTAAAGAAATTCTGCGAGGGATCTCGTAATAACCTTCTTCGTATGCGCGCTTTAGTACCTCAGCTTGTTTTTGCGTCAAAATTGCCGAATGTGCGTAATGAGAAATACTAATCAAATCAAACTTGATATTGTTTTTTTCAAGTTCTGAAAGAAATTGGTCAACTTTACTTCTCACCGCAAGGACTTTAAGGTGAATCTTACCATTTTTCACTTTCAATGGATATCGTAAAAGTAGTTCAGTTTTAATTAGAGCGTTTAAAATGTAAGGATCTTCAACTTTTACATTTAAAATTAATAAATTAGGTTCTGTATGAAGAATTTGAAAAGATTCTAACGAAAGAATCTGGATTAATTTATTTTTTGTTTGCCCGGTTATCGGTCCTTTTATTTGCAACGAAGTAATCCCAATATCATTTGAAATTAAATACTTTGAGAGAATTTTGATATTCAGGTGGCTAAACTGGTTGCTAAAAACTGCTAACCATTTCGATTTTGGAATATTAATATTAAACTTTGCTTGTACTATGTCGCGTCTCATATTTTTACAGAATTTAATTTTAAAATGACCTTTATCTATAAAGGACTAATTTCAAATTAAAAGTATTTCGTTTTATAATAATCAATTATTAAATAATTAGAAAAAAATAGTCCTTAAAAGAGTGTGATTTACTAATGAATAACGCAGCTCCAGATTTTAATATTTTAATGACATTTTTGATGTTTATTTTGTGGATAGTTCTTTCTTGTATTGTATTAGGATTCCTTCTTAAGTCAAAGAAATCTAAAAAGTTACTAACTACCTTATATTTAATATCTATTATAGTAGGAGGGATACTTTTAGGAGGAATCCCAAATGCGGTTATGCCTATTCAACACTTAATTGTAGTCTTAGGGGGAGAACCAGCAGCATTTATTCTGATACCTATGTTGCTGGTTTTGATTACTTTGTTATTAACGACATTATTAATTGGAAGAGTGTTTTGCGGATACGCTTGTCCTGTAGGTGCCCTACAAGAATTATCCTCCCGAGCATTATATAAATCAAAACCAAGGAAAGATGATTCGTTAATATATAAAATCAATCCTCCTAATAAAGTATCCATGATAATAAGATGGGTAATGTTTGTTATTTTCTTTGCAACAATTATTATATGGAATTTTCTTTTGCTACAATTGATTAATCCTTTCTTGGGATTTTACTTTTTGTTACATTCTACAGAATTAATCATATTGATTCCACTGATTTCGTTGATTATCATATTTGGACTTAGTTTTTTCGTCTATCGTCCGTGGTGCAGATTCTTATGCCCTTTTGGAGCGCTGGCATCGTTAACAAGTCGATATAGTAGGTTAAAATTGAAGAGAACCGAAGCCTGTACTGAATGTCATTTATGCGAACAAGTATGTCCAACTCAAGAGGCTTTCCGAGAGAGCTCAAAAAGTGAATGCTATTTATGCAATAGATGCGTAGAGATTTGTCCCCAAGAAGCAATAAAATTTAAAACCAAAAACTAAAATTTATTTGAATATAACATTGAAGCTAACTAAGTAAGGAAATTTATTGAGAGTCACTTAACCTCTCGATTTTTTTTTATCTCAATAGTATTATTCTACAAATGAGATGAATTTTCTTAATAATAATTATATGTAAATAGGAAGAAAAGAAGTTATTAATATCAAGATTCCAATTAGTATAAATATCATGGAAGAAACTAGTTTGAGATGGAACTTAGGTACTCTTTCAGCAATAAACTTTCCAAAAAATACACCTATCCAAGCGAGACTTACTAGCGCGAAAAACGCCCCCAACCATACTAAGATAGGAGAATCATAAATCGATGCGAGCGTGATTGTCAAGAGTTGAGTTTTGTCACCTAATTCCATGATAAATATTGACCCAAATCCCGCGATATATGGATTTTTTTTGATTTTTTTTAAAAATGAGGAATTTTCATTATCAACGGCTATAGATCGGTTCAGTTCTATTCTCTCGTCTATTTGTTCGTTCTGCTTGACACCTTGTTTTTCTTTATATAGTTTTTTAGCATTGATTAATTCAAGAAACCCAATGATTAGAAATATTCCTCCTGAGATTAGAGAGATTAATAGAATTGGGACAAAAATAACGACGACTTCACCTATGAAGACTCCAAGAGTCACTATAGCTGCAAAACCTATAGTTGCTCCAATCCCTACTTTATATTTCTTTTCATATTCTAAAGTAAGGTTGAAAACGATCAATTGAGTCTTATCTCCGAGCTCTCCAAGGAATACGATAAGAAATACGGCAACAATGATTAACCATTCCATGAGCAATTAAAAAAATAAAAATTCTATTATAAGTTTTATTGGAAGATTAAATTAGTGGTTGTTAGAATTTTGAACAAAATATATAAAAGACTACATATGACATATTGGACTATTATTGCATTTTAGCTTATCATCTCAAGATACTTTTTGGATAATCAGTTTGGATTCGATAAGAAGATCTTTTTTAACTTGATTTTCCATATCGTATCCTTCCTTATAGAGTAGTCGCTTGATTCCTGCATTAATTATTGATTTAAGACAGTAAGTGCAAGGAAAAGTGGTACAATATAATGTTGTATTTCCCTCTATAGACGTTCCATGTATGGCTGCTTGAATGATGCAATTGATTTCTGCGCATAAACCTCTACAAAGCTCTGGGTTTTTTCCACTCGGAAGGTCTTTTCTAACGCATAATTCCGGTGTACAATGTCTAAATCCTGTTGGTGCTCCATTATATCCAGTTGATAAGATATGAGAGTCTTTGACCAGAACTGCTCCAACCTTTCTTCTTATGCATGTTGATCTTTGCGAAACTAATTCAGCGATCTGCATAAAATATTCGTCTTTTGGAATTCTGGTTTCTTTTTTATCATTCATTTTCATTTAATAGAGATGATTTTAGTTGTTTTAACCCATACTTACGTGATTAAACAATTGAACTACTCACACCTAAAGGTGTGAGATTCTCTACGAGTCCGCTAAGCGTTTGCAGGTGGGCATATCTTAGGGCTGTGTGTCGTAGTAAACCCTTTCCATTTTTGGAGAAAGGATTCCTCGTTCAAAGAGGGTTGATGCGATACGCCATCGTCTTCAAATTCTTGTTTTTGTTTTTGTAGTAAGAACTTCGCCACGATGTTGATCGCAGAGTTTAAGTCGCGATCAAGCCGATGACCACAATCGCACATAATAACGCGTTCCGAGAGGGAGCGCTTCTTTTTCTTCCCACACTTCGCACACTTCTGAG
>WJKD01000563.1 GCA_014729315.1 Promethearchaeota archaeon
CTCTCCTTATTGAGAAAATCTAAAAACTTCTTATCCTTCATTATTATATTTTTCAAAAAAATCCCCATTGAATCCTCATTGTTAATCATATTTAGGTTTGGTCTATCTCTAAGCAAATCCAATTTAGATTGAAAATCATCTACATTTAGTTTAATTTCGTCATAATCATTTCGAAATGGAGCGTCCTTAAAGTGATGTTTATATGCTTCTTTTATTTCAGAATAAGTAATGGGGTGCTTCTTTTCAATAAAACTAACTAACCAAATCAATCTCTCTGCTCTTTTTTTAACTTTTTGAATCATTGGAATATTATTTACCTCTATTTCAATCAGATTAAAATAATCACTCACTTTTCTAACTTCTTTTTTATTCCTTATATCTTCTAAAACTTTCATTGCTAAGATTTTAGTATTATAAAATTCGAATTCTTGAAATTGAGTACTCTGAATCCTTTTTTTATTCATCATTTTTAAAGTAATTTCGATTATTTCTTCATCTCCTTGGTACATATCTATTAAAATCTCTTTAAATAATAAAAACATTGTTTGGTCGGTGCTTTTTAAGTTAAATTTCCTCCTATAATAATCATAAGGTTTGAATATAGATGCTTCAGATTCAGTGATAGATATATAGACATAATTTTCATAAGTGTAGTCCTTAAGAGTTTTGAAAATTTCCTTCCTTAATCGGAGTATATCATTTATAGAATTCCCACTATGAATTATGGAACTTTTTCTCCCTTTAAAAGATTTAAATTTTTCATAAAGTTTCTTGGACAAATCTTGCGCTTCACCTTTTTCTCCATAAATGGCGTAAAAATGCTCGAATGCGGTTTCTTTAAAAATTTTATTTGCCTTTTTATTATAGGTTCCTCCAAGCAACGCATATTCACTAGTTTTTAAAATCTGAGGCAGCTTCTCGAATTTAAAATCATCAATATCCTCAATATCTCCAATCAATTGTTTATAAATTTCCTGTAGTTTCTGCTCGCTTGCTTTGTGTAAGGGATGAGTGTCTCCTCGGGCGTATTGGTCGGAAATTATTGCGATGTGGTCAGAGTGTGGAATCAGAGAGTATGCTGCAAACGAGTTCAAGTCGTATTGAATGACCACTCTGTGCCATATATCTCCGAAAGATTCTCCGGGTGCGTATGTGAATTTTTTAAGCGCGTGTTCTGGGGGAGCACCGATGCGGCGAAATGCGAGTTCTTGCTTTACATCGGGAAGCGCGAAACAGTCTCCGACAAATCGATAGGAGGGAAGGGGTTTCTGGTCGCTGGACATTTTTACTTTGTTTTTTAGGAAGTTTTCGAACAAGTGGGAACCGACGATGAGGGCTTGTTCTTGCGGGTTCAGTCCGTCCCACATAACCTCTTGTTGCGAGTCGTAAAAAGCGTCGTATGCGGGAAGCCCGAGTTCGGCGAGTTCGGTCGGGGCGGTTTCAGTAGGTTTGCCGAGGTCTTGGGAGCCGGAGTCTCCTTTAAACATCAAAGCGGAGAGTTCTTTCATTACCAAATTCTTGGCGGCGTCCCGCACTTCTGCGTTATACTGTTGTCTGTCTATAGATTGGTCGGCGATGGCTTCGTGTCGGGCTTTGGAGCGGGCGGCGAGCGTGTTGACCAGCACGTGGGCGTTGTGCTTTCGGGCGGCGGCGTCTATCTGGCGGTCCATCGCTTTTTGTTGTTGATATTGCCGGTATTGGTTGATCCCGTCTCCGAAGCCGGTGAGCGACTCGCGTCCCGATTCGGCGATGCCGGCGAGGATGATCTGCTCGGTCTTGCCCAGTCCTAAGTCTCGCGCGACGCTGGTCACGGTTGATTCGACGACCGGGTCTACGAAGACTTCTTCGAGGGGCTCGGTCAGCATCATGGAAACGGACAAGCTTCCCGGCTGTTTTCCGAGTAAAGAACGGATTCCAGGACTTAATGGTAGGGTGAGGGCGGTACTCACCAACGTAATGGCGACCGTGTAGGCGATCTGGTCGAGTTTTTGCTGGGTTTGCGTGGCGACTTGGAACTGATAATAGTATTCCAGCACATTCGCCTGGATGGACTGCATAAGCGCCATGGTCCTGAGGTCGGTGCCGTTGTATCCGGTGAAGGCGTGCGCCCCGGAAAGCGACTCGTATTTCTTGAAGCGCAGCTCGAGCACCACGTAATCCTCTTCGAAGGGGTTAGAGTTAAATAAATCGACTAACTGTTGGTAGCCACCGTCTTCGAGCGATATTTTGCCTTCGTTCGAGTCGTAGGTATAGTCGTCGCTTCCCTGTAGTTTTAAGAGTTCCACGTTCTCGCTTACCACGTTGTAGGCGATTATCGACAGAAGCTCGGTTTGAGGTGCGTGGACGGCGTCTTTGTGTTTCAGTTCGATGGTC
>WJKD01000564.1 GCA_014729315.1 Promethearchaeota archaeon
CCATATACATATCTTATAATAGTTGCTTTGAAAAATGATATTTTCGACACAAAATTCTACGAGAAATCATTAGATTTGAAAAATATTACAATTTTGGGAACTAACGATTTTGCCTCATTTATGGGATATCAAGGGAATAAAAAAATTTATTATTTATATATAAAGTCCATAATCTTAGCGAGAAGAGCTTACTATTCTTCTAGAAATAACGACATAAATGACATAAATGAACTCATTAGATTATCTAGCGAATATAAGCAAAAATTAGATAAAATTAAAAATAATTATGGACACGATGCATATGTACGAAAAATACGTGAGTTAGGTTTATCATACCTTTTTTATCAACCTAGCGAAAAAACCTCTCAAAGTGGATTAGATTCTTATAGTACTTATTTTCTAGAAGGATAGAATTTTTCTAACTTATAAAATTTTTAACATATAGTTAATTTTCTTTTCAAGAAGAGTATAATGACAGAAAAAGTTCACAACGAATCAGAGAAAAAATATCAATATTCTTTTGATTTCATTCAAAAAAAGTTAGAGGGGTCCAAGGACTCATATGGTAAATTAATGAAAGAAATTGTTAGAACGGGTATTTGTACGGAATGCGGTACTTGTGCGGCGGTTTGTCCCGTTTTAGAGTGGGATCATGTTACTGCTCAGCCTAAATTAATTGGTAAGTGTACGGGTTGCGGAATATGTTATAACCAATGTCCTCGAACAATTACTGATCCGATCCAATTAATGGGAGAATTTAAAAACGGGTACGTAGCAAACACCGATATTCCCGAAGTTATTGGCGGTCAAGACGGAGGAACCGTGACAAGCATCCTCTGTTATCTATTTGACGAGCATCTAATTGATGCCGCCATTGTTACTATGAAAGATCCGAACAATCCATGGCATCCCGTCGCGCAAATAGTCACTACAAAAGAAGATGCGATTAAGTCTTCGGGTTCTATATATACACACAGTCAAACAGTAGACGCTTTGATGGATGCAATTAGAGAAGATTATCGTTCAATTGCCTTCGTTGGAACGCCTTGCAACATCGATGCCGTCGATAAAATGATGAGCTCCCCTTCGGGTATGCTTCGATTTTTTATGAGAGCACACATCCTCAAGATTGGTCTATTCTGTATGGACAGTTTCTCGCCCGAAACCTTATATCCCATGTTTGAGAAAGATGGCATTGATCTCCAAAAAGTGAGTAAGATGGATATTAACAAAGGCAAATTTCACCTTTACTACGAGGATCAAGAAGAACCAGTGAAATCCTATACAATCCGATCCTTACATAAATATAAAAGTTCATCGTGTAATTTCTGTACAGACTTGACGGCTGAAAATGCCGATATCTCAGTAGGATCGGTGGGTTCAGGGGCAAATAAAAATACTGTTTTCGCAAGGACTGGTATTGGAGCTGAAATTATAGAGGATGCGGCTGAAAAAGGGTATTTAACAATCGAACCCTACAACGCGATAAATTTAAATTCTGTTCTCTTTCTGGCGAAGTTAAAGAAAGTAACTCAATACAACATTCAAAAGCGTAAAGTATTCATCGTAAGGGATGTTAAAGACCAAGAAAATGCAAGAATTGAATCAAAACCAGTATCAGACCAAGCCAAGTCAATTATCAGTTCTCGAAGAGCGTTATCCGTTAAAAAGACCCTTAACGAAAAAGACAACCAATTAGAATTAGCTATAACAAATACAGCCGGGTTCACTTTGGATGAGATGAAGGTACGAGTCGCCGCAGTTGACGATGTGTTTGAAAGTAAGCCATGGGTGACTACGATAAAAGAACTATTTCCCTACGAAGAGATCGATATTGATTATCCCCTAGAACAATTAGAAGGCGCCGTATTGGTCGAAGCAACTACGGACAAATTTGGCAAAATCTATTCGAAAACTTTGAAATTTGCTCCAAAGAAGTAGAATAAGTCTGATTGGATTCTTTTTGGATGATGTTTTAAGTCAAATCATTTCCATTTTTTCTATTTTCCTACTTTTTATCTTTTTACTTATATTGGATTTTGTTTCTTGCTTAATTTTCTATAATAGGAATTGAGAAACTAAATTTTGATCCTTTCCCTCTTCCCTCGGATTCCACCCATATTTTACCGTCATGTAATTCGAGAGCTCTTTTTGTGATGAATAAGCCAAGTCCGGTTCCTTCAATTCCGACGAGCCAATCCTCGTCATTTCTCTCAATTTTACCGAACTCTTTAAATAATTTTTCTTTCTCTCCTTCAATAAATCCGATACCTGTGTCTCTAATTGAAACAATATAATTTTCCTTATCTATTCCGGATTTTATCCTCACCTTTCCTCCTTCTTGCGTAAATTTAATAGCATTGTTTATTAAGTTAAGAAGCACATTATTCAGTTTCTCTCTATCAAATTTAGTGTAAAGTCTATCGTGTATATCGACATCAATCTCTATAGATTTTGCTTTTGCACGAAGTGATAACTGTTTAACTGCATCTTTAATAAGATCAGCTAAATTTTGATATTCTTTATTCAAAAGCGCTTTACTTGATTTCAAAAAGGCAACTTCTAATAGATGATTGATTAACAACTCGAGTCTATTAGTTCCTTGCTTAATATTTTCAACCATTTTCAAAATCTTTTCTTCTATTTTTTGAGAATCGAGATTAAGTATAAGATCACAATTACCCTTAATAGCAGTTAATGGAATTTTCAATTCGTGAGTAATTGTTTTTAGATTTTCAGATTTTAAATCACTAATTCTGATTAATTCACTTTCTTTTTTTTTACTCTCAGTAATGTCGTGCAAAATTATTTGAATTAAATGTTTTGTTCCACTTTTGAAGATTGAAAAATTAAAATTTACCCAAATCAATTTCCCGTTCTTTGTTATTAATTGGACATCAAAAGAACCAGTCATATCTTTTTTAATAGAATTTCTAAATTTCTGCTTAAGGTTCTTTATATTCAAATCTTGAAAATCTTTGTAAGAAGTGTAGTGTTTGTCTAGAAATTCATCTTTAGAAAATCCTAGTTTTTTAAGAGTTGCTTGGTTACAATCGATAATATACCCATCTAAATCTGAAATAATGATAGGATTTGGAGAAGCTTCAAATAAATCTTGATATTTTTTCTCAACTTGTTTTAAGTTTCTGCTTCTCTCTTTTATCTGTTTTTCTAAGAGAGCATTGACTTTTTGTAATTGCTTTTCGGATCTTTTAATTTTTCGTTCATATTTTTTTTGTTTGTCGATATTCCTTAAGATTATCAAGATTTGAGAAGGATGGTCGTCTCGTTCAATTATTTTACCATTTGTCTCAACCCAAATATAGTTTCCATCATTTTTTTTTATACGCAACTCAATTATACCACTTTTTTTTTTCAAATGCTTTCTCGTAAAATTTATTACTTTTTCCTTGTCTTCCGGATGGACAAAATTAAGAACAAATTGTCCTATCAAATCCTTACTTGAATAACCTAATATTCTTCTATGGGCTCCTTCATTAATATATTCGATCCGAAAATTATTATCTAAAACTCTAATCATATCGTTAGCATTTTCAGCAATTAATTTATAATAGAATAATGGATCTTTCATAGTCTTCACCAAATATTTAATTTATCCCAAAATTTTGTTATCTAAAAATTAGTAAAAGTGTGATATAGATTAAAAATAGAAATTCAGCC
>WJKD01000565.1 GCA_014729315.1 Promethearchaeota archaeon
ATTGGAAGGTGATTAGAAGATATATACCATTACTGAGTATTAATATTCTTAAACTAATAGGATATTACTTCTTTCAATTCACTATTTTTACTATTGCGAGAAATCTATATTAGTCCTCCAAATATTCTCATACACAACACATTTAAATATTAGGGGAACTAAAGTTAGCTTTAAATTAAGTTAATTCATATCATCAGTATCTAAGGAAGTATTTTTTTTCTATTAATTTTTATTCTTTTCATGTCCGACATTATTTTTTCCTGTTTGACGCACCACCGGTAATTTTCTCTATGCTTCGAGAAACAGCTCTTCTAAAGCGTCCTGATTGCATTGTAAGGTCCACTTTTGTGTTTTACCTCCTTTTTTACGGCATTTTGTGAGGTACGCTCTATTGATCTTCCACGAATTATAGAGCAGCATGCGAACCAGCAGGTCTAAATAGCGCGTGTTATCGTATTTTGACTTCCAACGCCGCCCCATCCGATTTAAGTCGGAAAACCCCGTTTCGATAGACCATCGTTTTTTATAAAATTGAGAAGTGCGGGACGCCCACGAGCTCTTGTCTCCCCTCGGTTTTTGAGTAGTCATTACAGCATAGATAAGCTTCCGGGCATCGTCTAAAGTGAGCTTCCCTTTTTTAAACTCTCGTCTGACTTCTGAAAGAGAACGACCCTTTTTTGTCTTTAATAACACATACAAAGACTGGGAAAATTGCGATTTTCCACCGGGAGAGCTTGATATTGTATATCTTCTAATTCTTTTTCCCGTTCCTTTCAGATATTCTTCAATCATCGCGTTAATTTTTTTATACGACTTAGAAGGAATTAAAACCTCTGCTTTTAGACTTTTAATCTCGGTTAAAAGTTCAGCTTGATAAAATTCTCGGTCTATCATCACGTATCTTAACTCAAACCCTAAACTAATTAAATGTTCGAGAAATTTGATAATTGCGGGTATCTTTGATTGCCCCTTCGCCACGTGCTCTAATCCCGCAAAAAGGTGAGTTCCCCTCGACAAAATCGAGAATCCTAAGTAGTGCCTCATTTTACTCGTGCCCTTCCCCCGATTAGTCCCTTTAATCATTTTATCTCTCCGTTTCCCGTAATAAGAATGTTCTGTAAAGTCAATTAGCACGTTGACCTTTCGTGAAATGAGATGTAACCTTAAGGCTTCCTGCAATTGATAGTCTAAACACGCGCGCAGGATTGCTTTTGCTTTTTCGAGACCAATGCGGCGTAAAAGCTTGTTTACTTCGGTTTGGTGAGGTACCGTGCGTTTCTTTCGCCCATCGGCGTACTTTTTCTGTTTACCTTTTTTCTTATTCAAGAAATACTTGTTCAACCTTTCGCTGGCACTATCTATGGATCTGCCGGTAATTTCGGAATAAAAAAAGACCCTAAGAAAGTCCTCAGCGTCGTATCTTGCGTTTTTTGCCTTTCTCCACCACCACATGTGAGATGCGATTTGATCACAAAAGTATTTAAAAAAAGCAAGCATATATTCATTTGAGAAAAGTGGTTTAAGCTCTGCTTCCAGATCTGAAAGTGGAGATAAATATTGTACTTGCATACATTAATATAACCACTTTTCTCTTATAAGTTTTAAGGTAGATTTCCATTGGAAGTAAAAATGAAAAAAGTATTCTTAAAAAATAAAAATTAGAATTAATCTTTAATTAAAAACGGTTCAGTCAATTAGGATTTAGAGATTTACTTCCTTTGAAACTGAACTTGGAAATTTATAAAATAATTAATATCAGTAATTTCTGTTCTATTTAAATAATTCGATTATTGCATACCCCGGACTACATATTTTCTCTCGAAAAAGCAAAACTCCTTCATCAACTTCCTTAGATTTAACATCTTTAGGCATTTGATCCTTTTCTGGAATATCGTTTCTCTCAACCGCTTCATATTTTTTAATTATTTTTCCATTTTTTTCTAAATGGATTTTAGTAACTGTTTTCTGAAATACGTCAAAGTAAATCCTTTTGTTCTTAATTTTTTTAACAATTGCTTCTGTAATTAATTTATCTCCTAATCTTACAGGATGTCTCATTTCTACCCCTACTTTTAAAATTTTTCCATATTTTTCCCTCTGTAGAAAATCATCAAGAAGCTTTGTAATAAATCCAAAACTAAATAATCCATGAGCAATAATCCCTGTATGTCCTGCTTGCTTCGCAAATTTATCGTTTTCGTGTATAGGATTTGACGCTAATTTCGCAAAGCCCCCTAATTTAGAATATTCCTTTATTAGTTCTCTATTGATATTATCGAACTCATCCTTAATTTTTTGTCCTATAGTGATATCTTTACTTTCCACCACTTTAATAACCTCCTGGGGCGATGGTTGCGATTGATTTTACTTTGCAGACTAATTCTCCATTCTGATTTTTTACGGTTTGGAAGATTTCTCCAAATAATCTCATTTTTTCATTTACCCAAAGATTTCCAATCTCACCATTAATAGTGAGAACATCTCCTGGTTTAATTTTTACACATCCCTCCCAATCATATTCATTCGCAGCATGAAGTAACTTTTTATAATCTAGTAAAAATCCTCGTTTTTTGCCGTCTTGCTCGAATGAAATCGTAGCCATATTAACATATAATTTCGCAGAAAAGGCATTTGCAAAAGCAGGACAAGCTATGATTTCACTCTCTTCGGGCCCAACATATTTTGGATCTTCAATTCCAAAACATTTTGCAAATCTTACCATATGTTTATATTTACAACGAAATCTTACCGATCCAGGAATCTCCATACCCGATACGCGATTAATTAAAAACTCAGCATTTTTTTTTATCTCTTCTGGATCCATTTTCATTTTAATCAACCATCCTATTTTGGGTTTTTTATCTAAAATTTGGATTCTATTTTAATTAATTTCATGTATAATTATGATACTTTGATTATTTTATAGTTATCATTCTCCAAAATCGGAAGCATATTATCTTGTTTTTAAACTTTTATATAGGTTTAGCTTGGATATATTAAATAGAAATATTTTAAATTAATATTTTAAGTTTTAAAAATGGCGAAAAATGATATGACTATGTATGAAAAACGTTTTTGGATGAAAAATTGGGATCCAGGAATTAATGATCTTGATCCTAAGTTATGGGATAAAACCTTTATAGAGGCTTTAAGACCAACCTTTTCAGATTTTTCAGATAAAGTAGCTTTTGTATTTTTTGGTATTGAATTTACTTTTGGACAAATTGATAGTTATTCAAATCAATTTGCAAACATGCTAATTGAAAGCGATTTCCGAAAAGGAGATATAATCGGTATTAATTTACCAAATATTCCCGAATGTGTTATTGCGTATCTTGGTACTTTAAAAGCGGGATGTGTTGCTTCAGGTATTTCACCTCTTCTATCAGATATCCAAATGGAATATCAATTAAAAAATTTAGGTGAAGCGGGAAGTAAGGTTGGGTTAGTTACGCTAGATGTTATATTTGCAAATAGAGTAGTTAAATTTGCTTCTGAAATGTCTCATTTAAAGTTAATCGTAACCACGAATGTCGGAGGATTTCTACCTAAATACAAGCGGATATTAGGTAAGATTTTTAAAAAAATCCCTTCGGGAAAGGTTTATCCAATTCCAAATAAAATCAATCTAAGTTTCGAAAGCATTTTAGATCAATATTCTTCTAGTGAACCACCTATCGAATTAACTCCGGATGATATTGCGTTTATCCTTTTTACCGGAGGAACCACGGGTCAACCGAAAGGAGCAACTCTAACTCACAGAAATGTAGTATGTGACTTGATCATAGTCTCATCCTGGCTTGGCTGGCAGAGAGGAAAAGGTTTCGCAGTAAGTGGATTTCCCTTTTTTCATATGGGAGGGCTTTATTTTCTGGAACACTGTTTATATTTGGGATGGGGTCAATGTTTAATCCCCAATCCTCGAGATGTCGATTTTATAGTTAACCAAATAGAAAAATACAAACCCACTGCTTTAGTAAATGTTCCTTCACTATTTCAAATGCTACTAAAAAACTCAAAATTCAGAAAATTAGATCACTCAAATGTGATAGGCTGTATTTCAGCAGCCTCACCTTTTCCTAAAGAATCGCAAAAAGAGTTAGAAAGCGTAGTTGGAAAGGGAAAATTAATAGAATGTTATGGATGTACGGAATCAACCGCATTAACTACTATGAATCCATCGGAAGGTAAAAAAAAATTAGGATCGGTTGGTTTACCTATGACAAACATAGAATTGAAATTAGTAGATCCTTTAACTAAAAAAGAAGTACCATTAGGTAAACCAGGAGAGATTTGTGTGAGGGGCGATATGGTGATGAAAGAATATTATCAAAAACCAGAAGAAACGAAAAAAGCAATTGATAAAGATGATTTCTTACATACAGGCGATGTTGGCATTATGGATGAAGATGGCTACGTAAAAATAGTAGACCGAACTAAGGACATGATAATTGTAAGCGGATATAAGGTATATTCTTCAAAACTAGAAGATATCCTTACCAAGCATCCCGCCATTGACAACATCGCAGCGATTGGCGTTCCTAATCCTGAAAGACCGGGATCTGAGCTTGTAAAAGCATATGTAATGATTAATCCGAAATATGAATATAAAGACGAAGAATCTTTAAAAGAAGAAATTATCATTTACGCTAAAGAACATTGCGCTCCTTTTGAAGTACCCAAGATAATAGAATTTCAAAAAGAATTACCTTTGACGATAATAGGAAAAATAGATAAGAAGATTTTAAGGTCAAAAAACAAATAAGAGAATAAAAATACGCTTAGATCAAAGATTAGAATAAAACAAAAAACAAATATTTTTCTCACCTTAAATTGACTCAGCTTCTCTTATGAGGGCGGTATAAGGTAAATCCTAATAATAAAGAAAAAAATTTTAATAATATTAGAAAAAAAAAATTATATTCTAATTAATCGTATTCAAGCGATTTATAACAAAACCACCAATCGTAACAATTGTATGCTTTTAGTCTCTCTTCGGCGGTCTTTTCGTCTGAGGCAGGAGGGATTATCACTTGTTTTCCAATCAATTCGTTTTCAGGCCAATTCGCTGGTGTAGCAACTTTTTCTTGGTCAGCAGTCTGAAGAGCTTTCACGGCTCTTAGTATTTCGTCCATGTTTCTCCCGATCTCTTGAGGATAATATAAAATTAGCCTGATAATCGCATTAGGGTCGACTAAAAATACAGCTCTAACCGTATTGGTTCCTTTTCCAGGATGAACCATACCCAAGGCATTCGCAACATCGCCGTGATCTGCAATAATGGGAAATGGTATTTTTACTTCGAGATTGTCTTTAATCCATTCAACCCATTTAAGGTGAGCAAATACTTGATCAATTGATAATCCTATTAATTCGCAATTAAGTTTTTGAAAATCGTTGTGTCGCTTGGCAAACGCGAAGAATTCGGTAGTGCAAACCGGTGTGAAATCAGCGGGATGACTAAATAACACGAACCATTTTTTTTTGAACTCGTTCGGTAATTTAAGCGTTCCGTGTGTAGTTTTCACTTCTATTTCGGGAAATTTATCTCCAATTAGGGGAATACCCACTGGGGATGTAGTTTTACTCATTTTTTATTTCACCACTTTTCAAATTTCGATTCTTTAATTCTAAACTTTTTTCTTATAAATATTTATTCCTACTTTCAAGAGGTTAATAATTCGGTTTCGTCTTTTTCGAGGGACCTCTCGCTTTGAAAATTAGTTGTTATTAAGAATAGAAAAATGGTCTATTCTTCCTTTTTATGTACCTAAATCAAAATTTAAGTGTTTTGATTCTAATTTCGGTAATATTTATTGATCAGACAAATTCAAGCTAAAAAGATTTAAATTACTTTAAGTTAATATAAAGATATGGCTATTGGGTATAATACATTTGAATTTAACTTATTTCTATCCTTTACAATTATAATTTTAATTCTTAAATTCTTAATAATAATTTACATTTCAAGAGTTATTCTCAAACGAAAGAGGGATATTGGGAAATTTTCGTTTGATTTTATAACAGGAATGTTTATTTTAATTATTTGCTTTTTTGTTTCTAGACTATTATTTGTTTATTTTGATTTTTATTTAACTAAATTTGACCTATCTAAATATACGTATGATTCTTATATTTTAATTTGGCAAATAGCCATGTTTATCTTGTCTATTGGATTCTTTTTTACTTTATTTACTGTAGATCTAAAAGTTTTAGATTTTAAATTCAAAGGTATTTTTGCCTACATAATGCTTGGGACAGGATTCTTTCAATTATTATACCCAATCAAGACGATTGATGATTTTATCTTAGTAAATACTGTGGGTCTCCTATACGGATTAGTAGCAGTGATTTTACCGATTATTTTTTTTTACGTGGGTTTCAAGACCAGAAGCCTTCGCAGTTCTGCCTATAGCATTGCGGTTGGAATAATAATATATACAATTGGAGGAACGGTCTTTAATCAAGCAATAATTGACCCTCTAATAAATCTTTATGGTGAGGGAATAATAATTGTCTTTTATTTTCTTTTCTTATTGTTTAAGACTATAGGTATTTCAGTATTTGCGTATGGAGTAGTGAATTTTAGATTATAACTTTCAAATATTTTATTACGACCATTTAAAAGTCATCAAAATATTTTTTAGTTTAAATCCTAAGTCTTTAAAAAGAAAAAAGTAATAAATTAAGAATTGTTGATTTTTACATTTTCATCTTAATATTAACTCCAAACTTGATTATGCTTACAACTTTGGTTTCTTCTCTTGCCATGGGTTAATATCTTCGAAAGCTTGCGAGACTTGAAGCACGATGAGATCCTCAAATCGTGGTCCTATTATTTGCATACCAATTGGTAATCCATCTTTAGTCCATCCACACGGAATTGAAGCTGCAGGATTTCCCGACATATTGAAGGGATAAGTATAAGACATCCACGCAACGGGCGAGACTGCTTTACCTGCTATTTTAGGAGGATACATCATCCCCAATCCAAAGGGAGGACATGCAGTAGTTGGAGTAATTAAAATATCATAATCCTTAAAATGTTTATAAACCACTTCGTATAGGTTTTCCCTTCCATTTTCAGCTCGCTTAACATCAATAGCGCTATAGGATAATCCCGCTTGGATCATTTTTATCAGAGTATCGTCCAATTTGCTTTCATCTTTAAGTAAAGACTCAAAATCGTAAGCGAGTCCAGAAGTCACGAGCGTATTAAAAGCTAATTCGGGCTTTTTAATTTTCACTTTGACTTCTTCCACCAACCAATCATAATCCTCAAATTTTTTAGCAGCTGTTTCTACTGTATCTTTCACTTCTGGATTAATTGCTCTCACAAACCCAAGTTTGGTAGAATAACCTATTTTCAAATTTTTTGGTAGTTCGTTTAAAGCGTCTAAATAGCTTGAAATTTTTCTCGGTATAGTAAAACGATCAGAATCATGTGGTCCTGCAATCACATCCAACATTAAAGCAGCATCTTTTACATTCCTCACAATAGGACCGTAATGATCTAATGTAGCC
>WJKD01000566.1 GCA_014729315.1 Promethearchaeota archaeon
ATATAAGAGTTATAATTAGTCTGGGTCATTAAATTTATATATAACTTCTTCCTAGTGATAAGTATGAATTTGATTCAAAACGAACGAAAGAAAAAAAAAGACAAGTTGTTAAAAAAAATTTTTAGAAAGGAAAATTATCCAGATTTCCGAACTCCTCATAAACTTAAAGATCACATAAGTCAATTTATTCAACTCGGATTTGGTGCACCTTATGCCACGCTAAATATCTTGAAAAATCTTTACGACCAACAATTTTTCGATAACTTCATTAAGTCGCAAAAATACGTGTCCGAAGATTTTGAAGGGGAGGTGTCTATCTCAAGCAAACCGATCTACGACGAATATTTCGGCGACACGATGACCTTTGGACTCGACTTTGAGATCCCCTCGTTTTTCGAAGGTTCCTCGCTCACAATTCCGACGCAACCGGGTATATACGCTCCCGCACAATCCGACACCGGGAAACACCTCTACACGGGAGACGTGGTGCTTGTACCCGCGTTCGTACCTAAAACTGATTCAGAACTAAATTACGGAGCGATAGCCGAAACGTTCACGGAAACGACGAAGTCAGACGTGTTAGACCCAGAGTTCGAGCATTTCTTTACGGCAGACGTATTCGACACTACGTATCATAACGTCAAACTCGATTACGGCCTCCAATCCAGAAATTACATGGGTGCGTATTCCGACTTCTATTATTACGGTCCAGACGGCAAAGAGGTGAAACTGTCGAATTTTTACGCCGCAAACCTCGGAGCGCAAGCGATCGCCTACGAAATGTATAAAGACAACTCGATCCTTGCCCTCGAAGATAACGTTGCCATCGCCTCCGACAGTCGAAGCGATAACGACCAGAACAAGGTGCTTCCGTACACCTATCAATATTATCCCGTCATGACTTTCGTGGACGCAACTTCGGAATTTATCCAAACTCCTCAATTTTACGAGGAATGTCCGTTGATAATCCCCGAAGACGCGTATCAAACGGTAGCCTCTCGATACGAGTCGGTGTTCAAAATTTGGGACGGTAAGCATAGAAGAATCCAGATTACCCCCGAGAACGGGGCTCACATCCCTCAAGCCTCGCTTACTTCGATAGCGGTATACAGTTATGACATGCCTTATCGCGAGATTTACGTTATAGAACACGACGATTTCAAGTTTGACCACGACAAAGGCGACCTCACGCTCGACGATTCGGCGTATAGTGAACTAAGCGACACGCTGAACGCGCACGGAAAACCTCTTATCCAAGGCGGCGAACCTCACTTAATATTAGAACTTCGCTTCAAAAAATACGGCTCCGTCTCGGACTCAGGGAGCGACTATTCTTCGGAGGAGTTAAGGACCATGGCGCTCATGCAATCCATCCAAGCGAACGTACTCGAATATTACTACCAGTTCCAAGTCGCTACGCAGACGCAACAAAAACTCGACCAGATCGCCTACACGGTCGCCATCACGTTAGTGAGCACCGCTCTTACGCTCCCCATTAGCGCTGCAGGTCAATCCATAGTAGCGACTTCTTTAGGGACGCAAGGTGCCGGCGTTTCCACGTCGATTATGCTCACTGAGCCCTTGGAAGAGGTTTACGTAGACCCGCTCGTCGAATCCACCGTGACGGGCGTCGCGCGAGACTTAGGACTGGGCAAGAGCGAGCAAATCATCCTCGCAGGACTCGCCGAATCGGGTAGAGAATCGTTAAGCGGGTTCGGTAAGGGCATTAACCAATACCAGCAATATCGACAACAAAAAGCGATGGGCCGCCTGATAGACGCCGCCGCCCGAAAGCACAGTACCCACGTGCTCGTCAACACGCTCGCCGCCCGCTCCAAATTCCGACACGAAGCCGTCGCCGACCAATCCATGGACAAACAGCAGTACAAAGCAGAAGTGCGGGACGCCGCTAAGAATTTGGTAATGAACCAGTTTTCCACGCTCATGTTTAAGGGAGATTCGGCTGCGCAAGACCTCGGAAAGACTTCTGAGACCGCCTCTACCGAACTCACCGAGCTCGGACTGCCCGCGTACGACGCATTTTTCGACTCCCAACAAAGCGTCATGTGGGACGGGTTAAAACCGCAAGAGCAAGCCCACATCATCGGTTCCCATCTGTTCAAAAATTTTCTAAAAAATAGGGTAAAAATGTCCGAAGACCAAAAACCAGTCGCTTCCATCGCCCTTTGGGAATTTACCGCAGAACATCTTCCAGCCCGTTATCAATACAGCTTAGATCCAAAACTTGCGGCGACGTATTATTTAGCAGAGTTAGGATACAATGTTGAA
>WJKD01000567.1 GCA_014729315.1 Promethearchaeota archaeon
GTTGGGCATTTTCAGCATCCACCGCTCACGATTGACAGCATTCAAAATGTTCGAGCGCTCCATTCTGATCTCCATTTTTCTGACTCAGGTATTTGTATTTTACCGGGATCAGTTTGCGGCGCTCATCGGGTTGTGCTTCAATCTTCTGGTTTTCGCGGCATTGCGGTATGTCATTCGGCAGGAGGAAGCGGGATAAATTTCGATGAGATTTAATTGTGGTTTTACCATTTTTCATAACTATACAGATATGCCTTATTCTCAATCAGTTAAATCTTCAAGATTTCTATTGACATTATTCCGTAATTTCAGTAGATTCATTTATATTTAAAATGTATCATATTTGGTTTTAGTTCTGAGGGACTTCTTTTATTTAAATGTATAAGCTCGTGGAGGCTTTATGCTTGTATCAAGACTAAGATTAAAAAATTGGAAAAATTTTCAGAATGTGGAAAATATTCCTTTGCGACAGAGACAATTCATAGTGGGTCCTAATGCGTCTGGTAAATCGAATTTGCTTGATGTGTTTCGATTTCTTAGAGATATTGCTAAATCAGAAGGAGGAGGATTGCAAAAGGCTGTAAGTGATCGCGGTGGAATTTCAAAGATCAGATGTTTAGCTGCCCGTCGGGATCCTGAAATTGTCATCGATATTTCGCTGGCAAACGACCCTGATGAAGATACACTATGGCGATATGCAATTGGTATTAAACAGGAATCCCGAGGTTATAGGCAACCTATATTGTCATTTGAAAAAGTCTGGAAAGGGAATGATCAGATTTTAGACAGACCCGACGAATATGATAAAATAGATCAAGAAAGAATGAAGCAAACATATCTTGAACAGGTGAATGCAAATTTGAGATTTAGGGACATAGTAAAATACTTGGAAGCAATTAGCTACATTCACATAGTACCTCAGTTATTGCGCTTTGGGGATACATTTCAATCGAACAAGTTGGAAAATGATCCATTTGGACAGGGTTTTCTGATTAGGGTTGCTAACTCAAATGCTCGTACGCAAAGATCACGCTTATCAAAAATTGAACAGGCATTGAAAATTGCTGTGCCTCAGCTTCAACAACTAAAATTTGAAAGAGAAATTAATACTGGCAAACCACACCTGGTTGCTTTATATTCGCACTGGAGACCAAATGCTGGCTGGCAACGAGAAGATCAATTTTCTGACGGTACTCTTCGATTAATCGGCTTGCTTTGGGCACTTTTGGAAAGAGATTCATTACTTTTATTAGAAGAGCCTGAATTATCTCTAAATAGTGCAATTGTCTCTACTCTTGCTCCATTAATATATAGAATGCAGCGTCAACGAAATCGTCAGGTACTAATCAGTACTCACAGTGAATCGTTATTAAGCGATAAGGGTATTGATGGTCGTGAAGTTTTATTACTGACTCCGGCGCTAGAAGGAACATCAATTGATGTTGCCGGAAATATAAGCGATGTTGTTCCTTTATTAGAAGCAGGTTTATCAGTGGGCGAAGCTGTGCTACCGAAAAGCAAACCTTCGGAAATTGAACAATTGGAGTTTTTTAAATGACAAAAAACTCTATCATTTTAGCTGTAGAAGATCCCTTAAGTGAAACCGTTGCAAAAGAAATGCTGAATCAGAGCGATAATGATTTTTATGTGACTAATTGTCTTGGTAAGCGTGGATTCGGGTACATAAAGGCTAAAATTGATTCATTTAATAAAGCAGCTAAATCATTGCCCTTTCTAATATTAATTGATCAAGATTATGGATGCCCTCCTGAGAAAATAAGACTGTGGTTATCTCAAAAACCTAATCCGAATCTAATATTCAGAGTCGCAGTTATGGAAATAGAATCATGGGTTATGGCTGATCGTGAAGCATTCGCTAAATTCTTATCCATACCTATTTCAAGACTACCTTCACATATGGACAAAATCATCGAACCCAAACAATTTCTTATAAATACAGTGAAAAGATCTCGATCAAAGAGACTGATCAAAGATATTGCACCAGCCCCAAATTCCACAGCTCATATTGGTCCAAACTACAATGCTCGTCTATCTGATTTTGTGCAACATTGCTGGAATGTATACGAAGCTATTAAATATTCTGAAAGTCTTCGCAGAGCTTTTAATCGAATTCAAGGCTTCAAAAAGTTTTAGTTTTACCCTTTAAAATTAAGTATTCATTTAGTTGAGGTTAACCATGATAATATTTAGTTATTCACAGGCGAGACAAAATCTATCCTCCTTGCTAAACAAAGCAAAAGAAGAGGGAGAAGTGATGATAAAAAGAAAAGATGGCTCCACATTCATATTAAAATCAGTTTCCGCTCAATGCTCCCCGCTCGACGTGGAAGGAATCGATACTGGAATAACTCGTGATGAGATTGTTGATATTCAACGAGAAATCAGGAATAGATGAACACTGGTCCCATCGGTGAGATGGAATCAGCGTTCCATTTTTAAATTGCCATCCTGTTCTAAAA
>WJKD01000568.1 GCA_014729315.1 Promethearchaeota archaeon
CGAAACGGTGAGATTGAGCGCTTTGATAATGTAGATAAAAGGTGTTATTAAAGATCCATCCAAGAAGACAACATTATGAGGTGCGTTTGCCGCTAAATTCATCTCAAAGCACATCATAATCGCCCCAGATGAAACTGTAGTCGATTCATTATGTGGAATTGTAGTAATTTTGTAATCATGACGTGGAATCGGCCAATGTCGCTGTTCTGAAGGAGGTGCTAGTCCTTCTAATGCTAAACCAGCAATTGCAATTAAGTCGGTTGAGAGAAGTTTTTCTACAGCATAAGCACCGTCAATCCCACAAGAAGTTGGGGTTTTCAAAGAAGACGGAAGTGCGGACTCATTCTTTAGTAAATTTCTTTCTTTAAGGGTGATTCTTGCTTGTTCTTTGAGATCGAACACTTTCCGAAAAGAATTAGTTAAATTACTACTGATATCGTCGCATTGATTTAGCATATCCTTAACAAGAGCTTGCGGAAGCTCGTGAAATAATCTTGTAGCGCTTTTAGACATTTTTCTCTATACCTATTCAGATTTGTCTTTACTTATAATTATATTGTACATTATAGTAAAAAAAATATTTTGATCAAAATCCACTTATTTTTTAACTCTAAAGCTAAATGAAACAAGTTGATAAAGAACAAATAAAACAGAATATTATGTATATAATATAGATTTAATGAACTAAATCGTTAAGGGGATCTTGATACAATTCTGCTACATTAAACACAGTTTTTTTTTAAAATTAGTCTTTCTTGATCTAAGGTCTTTGATAATTGCAAGACATTTAGATAAATCTCTAAGATAACCTATTAAAATGTCGCTATCTAAAATCGGCATAAAAAATCATAACAACTTTTTACTCAAAATCAATTGATCTTTTAGTTTTATTCTTTAATCGTTGTTCATAAATTAAAGATTCTATATGTTCCCATTCTTTTGAATTCTCCTTAAAGATTCCTGCAAAATCTTCAATTGATGATTGTTATCTGGTTTTTCTATAAGACGAATTATAAAATCAGTCAAAGACTCATCTTCTTGTTTTAACTTAAGAAGTTTATTATAAATTTCTTCAGGTATTTCAATACTTTTATTGGTCATTTTCTATAAAACAATTGAAATCTTAGATATAAAATTTTTTCTCTTTAACTTTATTATCTTTATTATTTGCTTAAATTTAGGACAAGTATTATCCGTAGAATCTCAAAAAGTCTTGATTCGGATTTATTTAACTAGTTTAATCTAACCCTTAGTTTGAAGTTCAAATCTTATGGTGTCTATTGCTTTGATAAATGAGTCAATTATTAAAAAGAAACCTATTAATTGATTATATTTTTGCGCAAACAAAATTGCTAATGGAAATTAACCGAAAATGTGCAGGTTTTTTAATCGTAATGGAGAAAATCCCATCATTTAGAATAGTAAGATTATTCACTTTTTTTACCGATAGTTAAACTTAGACTTATATTATAATGATTTCCATATGAAAGATAAAGAATCATAATGAGAGGTAAGTAAAATGATGGTCATCTCAAAACATTCGAAAAAAATTCAAGGGGAGCAATATTGCTCAGAATACGATATTAACATGTCAATGCTTAAAAAGATAACGCGGAAAGGATTTTGGTTAAAGTACCGCAATCAATTCGTAATTTACATGATTTTGTCTTTTGGAATGATTTTTCTCACAAGTATCCTATTTTTAGCTAATCCGCAAATTTTCAAGTTTTTTATAGGGCCGTTAAATCCGATATTGATAATTATTTTCATCGCACTCTTGGGAAGTGCATTCCTGATTGTCTTAGCTTCGGGCGGATTCTTAGAAAAGCATAAAAGCAAGAATTTGAAACTTATGTTAATATCTCTTGTAATTGCTCCTTATTTAGCGTCGATTGTGATTTTAATAGACATTGTTTTTAGATACCCAGAAAATATTAATGTTTTGTTTCCGCAATCGCTAATCTTTTATCTTGTCATAGCATTCGCCGTTGAAGTGCTCTTTCATCTCATTCCCTTTGCTCTGCTTCTAATAGCTCTCACAAAAGTTTTTCACGATACAGATCGGAACAAAACTATGCAAATTTCTATAGCGCTCGGGTCGTTTATCGAACCAATTTATCAAATGATTATTGCCTTTCCAGAAGGTTTCCCGTTGTGGAATATTATCTATTTTTTTGGAATTCATTTGGTCTTGTTCAACGTAATCCAATTAAATTTGTTTAGACACTACGGATTTCTTTCAATGTTCTTGTTTCGGTTGATATATTACGCGATTTGGCACATAATTTGGGGCTATTTCAGGTTAGTTTTGTTTTTCTAACGAGCCGCTATATCTTTTCCTTATAAATTAATTCGTCAATCCAGGTATCCAAAAAGAAGCCTTTTCTGATAATGTCTGTTACAACGGATTCCGTGTCCTCGTTTTTTAAACCATCCAAGAGATCGTTGAGCTGTTTGATATTATTACTCCAAACCCAGCATAATAGAGTGTTGGGGAGATTACTAAATGTCCAGCAAAATAAAACAAACGGCTGATATTTTTCGCTAATTTTTTTTGCCGCTTGGATTCTATCGATTCCTGTTCGCAAGTTAATCAAGACAAGAGAAAAGAAATCGCTGGACTCTTCAAGAAAAAATTCGATTGTTAATTCTATTAAGCCTTCGTTAACCAAACGCTTTAATCTTCGGCGAACGGTATTAGGAGTACTATTGACATCATCAGCGATTTCGGAAATAGATTTTCTGGAGTCGTTATGCATAGTTCTTATAATCGCTAAGTCCAATTTATCAATGTTTAATGTACTCGATTTAGGATAAATAAATTGCACAGGGCTAGAATAATAGGAGCCATCTCGTAATCCGATAACAGGAGATTGAAGCTCAGCTATTCTTGAAACGAATGATCCGTAATCCCCCAGTTCGTGAACATCTCTCAAAAAGGCTCCAACATATAAGTAGTTCCTACTCGTTATTATTAGAGTTGCGGTTCGTTTATTCTGCCGGAGATCCGCAATTACTTTATTCATATCTTGTGCGTTGCTTTTACCAAAAATGAAAACAAATATAGCACCAAGAGCGTGAGCGTTAATTGTTGCTGAGAATTTTTTAATAATTCCCATCTCAATTAGATTTTGCAATCGTTTATAAACAGCATTGAGAGATAAATCTAAATGATTGCTTAATTCTCTATAAGTTAACCGAGAATTCAATATTAAAAATGTAATGATTTTAATGTCAATCTCATCCATATAGGATAGAAAAAAGAAAAAAAAATATTTATAGCTTAAGAATTTGGGATTTTTTACGATTTAGCAGCTCAAAATTTACCTCTCTCGGAGAGATTAACTGTTTTTTTCTATTCTTTCTTATGATTTTTGATTAATCTAATTACAAGGAATACTCCCACAATCCCTAAAGCAAAAAGTATCATGGAACTAATTGACATAAAAGGACACCGTGCGTAATACCCTAGCAGACAGGGTTTGCTTGCCTTGTTAGGGAGCATCGTCATCACGCCTAATGGGAACCCAGCAATTACCATCACAATAGAAAAAAAGAAACCAAACGTATTTTTCATATTATTCATCATTTTCATTTTATTTTACCTCTAAAATTTAATTTAGATTTAATAAATCAAGGAATTGGGGTTCTTATAATACTAAGTTTAATAGATGGACCAAAACCGCTTATAATTCGATAAGTAAAATGGTTCATTTTTTTACTAAGTAATTAAAAAATTCACGATGAAGGAATGGAATTTTGTAATCTGAATTAAAAATACCTAAACTAAGCAAGTTTTCCGTTCTAAGGGAAATAATTAATTGCAACTTAATATAAAAAATCGAATAGAGATATAAGCGTTCAAATCTAAGTGATTGTGTTGATTGACGAAAAAATAGTACAGAAACTTAAAAATCACCGATATAAAGGTAATGAAATACTAAAGGGTAATTGTTTAGACGTCTTGCCCCAACTTCCCGACCAGGTTTTTGACTTAGTCATTACCGATCCCCCATTTAATGTGCTCAACAAAGACGATTTGAAGTTCGAGCACAGAACAGACATCAAGCAAGAGGTAGATTTCGACCAATTTGAATCACACGAGGATTACTTGCAATTCACGGGAGAATGGGTAAAGTTAGTCGTCAACAAGATGAAAGAGGACTCCTCTCTGTATGTGTTCTTTGCGGTCCAATATATTACCGACTTAATGAACATCTGCTTAGATCACGGATTAAAATACAAGGGTGTGCTTATTTGGCATAAAACGAATCCCGCGCCCAAAATTAGAAAGAGCGGCTACGTTTCGTCCACAGAGAGCGTTTTATTTATGGTAAAAGGTACTCCTACTTTTCATTTTTTAGGCCAGAATAAAATGCACAATCTCATCGAAACCCCAATTTGTATGGGCAACGAGCGATTAAAAGACAAAACAAAAAAAAACAAAACCGGCAATTTTGCGACGCTTCATCCCACCCAAAAGCCCGAGGAATTGTACGAGCATTTTGTCACCGTCTCGTCAAACCCTCAAGATTTAATTTGCGATCCCTTCGCAGGCACCGGAACAGCGAATGTAGCGTGTCGAAAATTAAACAGATATTGCGTAGGCATCGAGCTCAACGAGAAATACGCTAACTACGCCCGAGAGAGATTGAAACTCACAAAATTTTTGGGTCAAAAAAGCAGCATAGAGAAATGGGCTTGAATCATTACCTATATTATTCGATTTAGATTTTATCATAATCTTTTTGATAAGACTAATATATCAATACATTGAAGATTGTTTTCAAAGATGGGTTCCAGATAAATGTCAATAAACAATTCTTAAGGATCTTCTTAAATCGAAAGCCATATTTTTGATAGAAATACAATTGCCCAATGCTGCTGTTCGCAGTGTCGATTTCAATTTCTTTATAGCCTTGTTTGGAAGTATAATTTGTCGCATAACGCAGCAATTTAGTCCCAATTCCCTTATTTTGATAATCTTGAATGACGGCGATATTCATGATTTCTACTGTAGCAGCGTCTTTCTCAGAGAATAACACGATGATTCCCACGATTTTTGTCCGTATTGTCCTCCTTGCAAACAAATATAGTGTTTTTTGAATGTAGAAGCGTATGCGATCGATGGAAGGATCAGCAAAGAATACTAGATCGTAGGAGTTTCTTGTCTTCTTCTCCAACATTAAAATCCTCTATATCTAAGTCCATTTTAATCAAAAAGCTATTGATAAATTTTACCCATTATCATTAATAAGCTTCGACCAATTCTACAATTGATTTATCCAACGAAATCGGTGTCTTATAAATTAAATTTAAGAAACTCCAATTAAAGGTTTCTGATTTCCTCAATGAGCTCTGAAGCTTCTTGAAGTTTTTCCTTTTCTAAATCCATTAATTCTGTTTCTTTCTCTTTATTCTCGGTCAAGTTATATAACTCCGGATTTTCTTTGATAAATCGAATTGAATAGAGCGTCTGCAGTATATTTCCTAAACGGTGAGAATATCTATCAATAAGATCTTCTTTTCGAGTATTGGTTATGTTGTACTCTAAATGAAGCAAGAACGCAATTAAAAAAATTGCCCCAATAATGTAAAACCCATAATTTAACAATGTATATAGGATGCTTGTCCGATATTCAGAACTAAATCCGAAAAGCAAAAATAAGTTCGCTGGAATACCCAAAATATTGACAATGGCAGCGGAATAGAACCATTTTTTACTTTTCCCTACATTTTTAATAAAGACTCGATAATCACTTAGTGGAATTCCAAAACAGAGAATTAACAATATTAAACTTGTGATTGCGGTAAATATACTGACAACGCCTAAGCCGAGAAGTAGAAATAAAGTTACTGTCGTAATAAAGAAGGCAATCGCAAAACCTATAAACAATCTGAGATTAGGCGAAATAAAATTTGCGATAATTCCTAAAGCAAACGACATAATTCCATACACGATACATAGATTAGCCGTAAAGGATAATATTTCAAGAGAAAACTGGAAAGATATCATGGGCTTAAAGAGAGGGATAAGCGACGCAAGGATCCACAAAGCCCAACTCATGCTAATGCACAAGAAGGATTTTCTGCGGGTGATAAGAAAAAAATCGATGGATACAGCTAATCCGATTATCCTCACGAGACAAAGTAATATATAGCTGTAGAATACCAGGGGATTCAAGTTCTCTTATCAACTTTAATTTTGGATCCAATTAACTCCAATATAGTTTAATATGTAAATAAATATTTACAAAAGCCAAACAAAAATGTCAAATTTCTATAACGCGTCGTAGAAATCCTACACTAAATCGGAGATGGTTCGAACCGTATATACTTTATAGCAAACAAAGTCTCATCCAAATTTTAAAAGGAAATCGATTAAAAATAATAAGCTTTTTTAATCAAGGATTTTATTTTTTTGTGTTTACATATAACTAAAGGAGGACCACGAATGCCGTATATTGAAAATTTAGAACCTTTTGATATTTTTCGCTTAAGTTTTGGGTTGGTCTTTACGATAACGTCTATCATTATCGGGACTCTCATGATAATTAAATATTTCTCTGTCAAACAGAAAAATCTAATTCTCGTTGGCATAACCTGGATTGGCTTGTCGAGCCCGTGGCTTCCCGATACCATCAATTTAATTTTAATAGCGCTTACTGAGTTTTATCTTCCCGAGATTATATATTTAACGCTCACAATTGCGCTGATTCCGTTCCCCTTATGCTGTTGGCTTGCGGCGTTCTTTGATTTTTTAGCAATTAAAAGAAGGAACATGATCCTCGTAATAGCAGTGATATTAAGCGTTCTTTTCGAGATTTTCTTTTTTAGCCTTCTAATTTTGGATTATCGAGCGTATATCGGCACGGCATATACTAATGGAGAGATCACGATTCAATCGTATACTTTATTTACTCAAGTTTACTTTATTATAGTTCTCAGTGCGTTTATTTTGACGGGGTTGGTTTTCGGATTCCAAGCTATAAAGTCGGGGAATGCGGAGGTGAAAATGAAAGGTAAGTTCCTCGTCGCAGCGTTTATTATTCTTTTGATTTCCACGCTAACAGAGATAATCATAGGTGATCCAATTTTAATTGTGATAATTTTACGAGGAACGGGTCGAACAATTAGCGGATTCCTATTCTATCTGGGATTTATCCTGCCTAAAGGATTAAAAAAACGCTTATTGTAAGTTAACTTTTCAAAAAAAAATGCGTCTTCCGCTGAATAAAAATGCTATATATTCCAGAGAATAAAATTTCTTTCTAAATCTGAATATCCGCTTTCCTTAAGTATTCGTTGCCCAGAACATCTACTATTTTTACAAGTATCGTGTAGCTTCCATCTTCCGAATATGTGTGTGACGAGATTAACGAAATATCGATTTTATTCCTAAATTTATAAGAATACCAATCGTAGTTGCTTAGGGTATTGTTATAATTATAATCAACGCACCAGAAATCTATTAAATCCAAATTATTTTTAACGTTTTTGAGGAGCTTATCGTCAAAAAAGTCGTTATTCTCGACAGAAAAGTCCTTTATGCTAAGCTTAATTTCGTTCTCGTCGGTTTTCTTAACTCCAATCTTAATAGCGTAAATATCATATAGTTTAAGAACGAAATTGGGATCCTCTATATGCTCAATTAAATCAAATGGTATTTTTTTCACGCTTACGCTAAGCTTTTCTCGTTTCTTAATACTCTTCAACGATTTATAGACATCATCCTCAATATCCCATATTAGGATGGTTAAAGAATCAATATTGCCTAATTGTTTAGCGTTTTTCGCAATTTCTTGTATTTTTCCATTATGTAACCTCTCTTCAAGGGGAAGGAAATAATAGAGCTTTTCAGGACAATTCTCATCGCCGAAGAATCCAGAGTCGTTTTGACTAATTACACTTAACTTTTTAGCCAAAATTTCTACATATTTTTTATTATCGTATAAACCTCGTTGTTTTAATTTAGCTTGGGTGTAATTTTCTAAACGATTTAGCGAAAATGGTGCAAAACCTTCGTAATAGGAGTCCATTTTATATCCTTGTAGCTTGTTTATTGCCAACAACCTTTTTTTCGTTAGATGAATAGCATAGGGATTTAGATCAGAGCAAATCCATCTTCTATTTAACCTTTCAGCAACTAAAGCGGTCGCTCCAGATCCGCAGAAAAAATCGGCAACTATGTCCCCTTCGTTAGACGATGCCCTTATAATGCGAGCGAGTAAAGCCTCTGGTTTTTGCGTAGGATATCCTAAACCTTCTGCTTGAGCAGGCGCTACATAGTTAAAAGATAAAATATCGTTCCAGACAGTTGTGACGGGGTCTCCGGGATCCTTGTCCAAGTAAACTTTATTCTTTCTTCTTGTAATCCGATATATGCCCTTATCGTCTTCGTGCGTAAAATGCTTTTTGATAAATTCGTCCGAGCGCGGAATATATTGTTTGTTAAAAGTAAAATCCTTAGACTTGGTATAGAAAAGAATCGTGTCGGACGCTCTAATCCAATTTTTTGCTTGAGATTTGAAGCCTGCAACATTTAAAGATTGCGTGTTCCACGTAATTTCTCTCTGGAAATTATCCCTTCCAAAAATTTCGTCCATGAGGAGCTTAATGTAATGGCTTGAGTGGTAATCGCAATGGATGTAAATACTCCCGTCTTGAGCTAATAGGTATCTCATTAATTTAAGGCGTGGATATAACATACATAAAAAGTAGGTGATATTTCCTCCCCAACTATCTTTATATGCCCATTTTTTTATCTCATTGTTATCCGTATTTTCTAATTGTATTTTAAACGAAAAGTCTCCGCCTGTGGCGAAAGGGGGATCAATATATATGAGGTTAATGCTCGCTTTATATCCCTCAACTAAGGAATTCATGACATACAGATTATCTCCAAGAATGAGCTGATTCGCCCAGTATTTGAAATTCTCTTTTGTATTTTCTCCGGTTATGTTGAAACGTTTATATTTTTCAATTACTTTTTGAAAAATTTCTTTGCGAATCACTTTCAATTGTGGAATGTGAAGCTTCCTCGATTTTCCTTCCCAATTAAGCTCGTGAGATCCCATTTCCTATCGTTCAAAAATCTTTCTTCTTAGTAATAATAATTTTAGTAATGTGAGTAATAAAATTAATTGTTAAGAAAGGGTTTCTAAAGTGCTCTAAAATTCACGGAGAATCAATAATTTGAAATTGTATTTTATATTTTTAACCTTATTCGGAGAAAAGATCAATGATTAAGAAGACTTCTCCTTTTAAGCCTAATTCTATTAACAAGAAGCATTATCCAATCTCCATCGCGCTATTTATATATTCCTTTTCGAATCTATCTCATTTAATCATAAGGAATGAATTGCTTTTTTCTTGTCTTTTCCAAAAAATAAAATATTAAATATGGTTGAGGGATTTTTAAATTAAACTTTGATATTTTTAACAAGTAGTCAGAGTAAATTAAATCTCTTAGCTATGAAGGATATTAAAAGGGAATGGAACCAAAAAAAGATATATATCGAACGCTTTGTTGAGATTTTTTACGAAATGTCGTGGGATAGTGACGATTATGAAGCTTATTTAGACGCTCAAACGGGAAAGATCATTTATATCAACCCTGAAGAAGAAGAATATGATTCGAATTCTGAACAAGAGTATGGAGAAGATGATCCCGATATGCTTGAGACATTTCAATACGAGGAAAATGTACGCAACGATTATTCTCGTTATTTGCAAATTCCCTCGATTGAACCTTGGATTCCGTATAATATTATGAAAACCTTCGTTGATAATATCGATGATCCTCGCCTCCAGCAGAAGCTTAATAACGCCATCCAAGGGAAAGGGGCTTTTAGAAGATTCGAGGATGTTTTGTTTAATTATCCAGAATGGGAAGTAAAATGGCTATCTTATCGAGATAAAAAACAAAGTGAGTACGTGAAATCCTGGTTAGAAGAAGAGGGTTTCGAAGTATTAGAGCCTCAAGATTAGTGGAGATAGCGTATTCGTTAATCCTATGCAGTAGATTTCAAGATAATTCTGAGATAAACGATTTTTTTTTAGAGAATAAGCAATTTTAACAAAATCAACTGTTATTGAATCTATATAGATTCATCTGCTTAAATCTTTAAAAGGATTAATACCTAGAGATTTCATATAAGAATTTTGAAAGTCGTAATCTCCATTTATATCATCGTTATTTTCGATAACTTTTATTAAGTCGATGACTAAGGGGACGTATTCTTTCCTTTTTATTGCTTCTTGAGGGGACAAACCTTCCAAGACGGGAATCTTCTGATGTTTCCATTGCTTTATCAAAAACCTTCTCAGTTCTCTTGATTCTAAATGCAAAGAATCATCATCTCCCTCGTCTTGGAAAGTGCTATCCAAGGAGTTCTCAAGTCCTAATAATAAATCCAACTTTTGATAAGAATCTGCTCTCTGTTCTTCCAATATTTCATTTCGCATAGATGTTAGATAATCGAAATCTTGTTCCGATCGGCTCATCTGGGAAGTCTGCGAAAAGTCTGAGTAAGTTGGAGGAGCCAATTGAGCGAGACATGGTTTTAATAATGAATTAATCTTTTTCCACATCTTTTTCATACTTTTTTTTGAATAGCTGACTAACCTGATAGTATTATTAATTATTTCTACAGAACCCACACGCACATTAGAGTCGCTAATGAGGTTTGGTAGGTGACTTGCTTTCTTTTTTAAGGACCAGCTTGAGATAATCGGAGTAGAGTTAATTATAATGTTTTTTTGAAGTAATTCGAGGATTTTGCAGGCAATTTCTTCGTTATCCAAATATGCCAAGGCTTTTGGTGTTACAGAGGTATTAATAATCTCCTTTTTTGGTATTTCAACATAGTTAAGCAAAAAGTCAAAAGAAGCTTCATTTTTCCTATCTGTCTTCGGAACTTCACTAAATGACTTACCTTTTGTTCTAAGTATTTCAATAGCGCGTAGTACTTTATCTGGTTGTAGTTCACCAATACTTTCCGCCCATATAAATTTTTCGTTATCGGGACTTTTGATGTGTGGGGTATAATTAGGGGAATTTTCGTGAATTAAATTCATAATCTCTATTAGAGAAGGAGAATGATACTTTAAGTATTGAGAAATTTGCTCATTAAGCAAATATTTTCCATTGAAATTAGAGCCAATATGCGAAAAGTCCCGTGATAGATTAGGATAAATATCGTCCAATTCATCTAATAACGATGGATTTTCTTCTAGATTCTCCTTTAACCAAAATAAGAACAAAATTCGATTAAAGATGCTCATTTGATCTGTGCTTAAAATAAATGTTGAAGTAGAGAATAAGTGAAAGTCCGCCACAGTATATAATCGTCCAATAATAACATCCCAAATATGTACCTGACCACAAATCAGGGGATCTTTAATTACATACTTCTCTTTAGTGAATAGATCTCTCACCATTATCCATGTGTACTGAGGAGAATCTTCAAATTTTTTTCCTTTTATAACTTCGTATAAGGAAAATTGGCTGTTTGCATATGAATCGTAGCATTCTTTTTTTCTTTTTGAAGCTTTTACCAGATAGAATCTGAGAGCGTCTTGCAAAAGCGGTTTATCTTGTTTTGGGAGCGTCCAATCGATGGTCAGAGCCTCGCATCGTATAGCTGAAGCTGCCCTATCTGCCGACGTCTCAAAATATTCAATTTTCATTAATATATCATTGACAATATTGTTAAAGGAGGGAATACGTAAATAATCACTTAGCGAGTCAGTAATTTCGCGAATTTCCGGGATTTCTTCATACAATTCAAGAAATTTTGCGAGAACAAGGTCGTGCATTTTTAATTTAATGTTTTTCAATTTGCTTAAATAACGTTCTAAATTAAATATCCGATGATCTGACCGATAGCAGCACTTTCCAAAGATACGACCGCTTCCACATCCACAAGGTTCGTAATAGCGGGAGGAATATTTCTTTTTATTTTTCTCAGAGATATTTTTTTCTTTAGAATTATAACGAGAAAATTTATTTCCTTTTCTATTCATCGTAATTAATTTTCCTATTAACTTATATTAATTAAGTGTCGCATTAAGCTATAAAATAAGTTATTAAACCATTATTAGATAGAGGTGAAATTCTATAATCTTTCTTGAGCATTTTGATTATATCAATTTATTCTAGTTTCCGTCTGAAATTCCCCAAGAAAACTTAAAGTTATGAACCTTATCTATAACTTGCTCTACATTCTTAATTGTATTATCTGATGAGATAGAAGATTTTAGAAACTTTTGGGCGGCTTTGTATTTCTCGGACGATGGATGATCGAATGTATGAAATACGAAATAATCTATGCCCGCAGTTTGCGAAGCTAAAATTTGAAGGAACGCCATGAGCGTTTTGTTGCCACCATATACCCCTGTTCCCCAATTTCCGGTATGAATCACAACTGTCGGTTTTTCCAGCAAATCATCATTGAGTTCTAAATGAGATTCGATTCTCGTCGCGAGGAAGGCAGTATACGCAGTTGAGTAAGCGTCAATTATTTTTTCTTTATCATATGCACCTCTTCCATATTTTGGAGCTTCCATTGCCACCAAATTGGTCTTTCTAGGAGGTTTGATGATTTTACAAGCTTTTTTTATAGCTTCCTTACTTGCATGGGCAAATTTCCGTCCGTATAAACCTTTGGGTCGACTCTCTTCTGCATTAGGCTCGACTGAGATCTCAACACGGCGTTCCAATCCACGGAGCAAGACGGGAGTAGGTTTAGCTTCCACATCTCTCGTATAGGGACCAGACTTCAAATCTTCTTTTTCAAGGCTTAATAGCGCTTCCCGAATTGCTCCCATAGTGGGATGCTCGGCAGCTTGCATCTCGTCTTGAGCAAACAAGTTCCCTCCGTAATATTGAAATAGATTTCGGTCGGCAAAATTCACGTGCCATTCTATACATTTGCTTCTGTTAGGGTTCAGAGGAAGATAATCGTAAGAATCTTCTCTCATAATATGATTGGTTGGATAATCTAAAGACGCGACAGTATTCCTCCAATCCATGGATTTCCACTTAGAAAAAACAATCTTACCCATATGAGCGCATCCCGATGGACAAGCGATATTGAATACGATTTTTTTATTGCGATTAAAAATTTTTGGAGGATGATTTTCCATAAGCTCTTGAGCTTTGAAGCTTTTCCGCACAATAAGCGATTTGTCCTCAATTTTTTCGAGAACATCTTCCAATGAGTTGATACCTCTGGTTTTCAATTAATTCTACTTTAATTTAAGTATAGGAGATTTCAAGAAGTAATAATATTTAACTGTAGAGAATAGAAATATGACTTGTTGGTAATAGGGCACTAATACTAAAAGAAAAAAGAAGAAAAGAATAGTTATTTAGTTTTTAAGAAGAACTTTTCGACTCTTTCGGGTAAAATAAAGCCGAAGTAAAACTCAATTGAAGCAATGATCGTGATCAGCCGCTTGATGATTATCATGAAGATAAAGGGGGTGTAAAATGCTTCGAGGATTCCACCAATTATATAGGTAATGAAGGCTAAGAGTAGGAACCTTCCCTTTAACCTAATTTTTGGATTATCCGATCTCAAGGAATCTCTACAAAAAAATGCACTTGTCACAGCGAAAATAACTAATAATGTAATGATCCACAATTGAATAGGGAGTTTGAAAACAATTCTCCACGGAGATATCATCTCTGCCAATACCGATGGTTGGACTATGACAAAATAGAAAAAGATGGTCTCGAATAATACGCCAAATATCATAACAAGGATAAGAATTATTTTTTGCTTCTCTTTATAGATAAAATCTGTAATTACGAAAATCCAAAGGAACATAGTTATCGGCGTAAAGGCAAACCCAATTATGAGGAATATTTCAACTGACGTTGATATTCCCAGAAAAAAGGCGAGCAGAAACGCTACCACTGTTGCAAACCACGGTTCTGATAATCCAATCCATACCATACCAACAAATAGGAGATTTCTTTCCTCTAATTTGATGTATTTTGACGCTATTTTAATCCCAACGATCCATACTATAGCAACAAATACAACCTGACTAAAACCGTTAAATATCTCGAATGGCTCCAAATTAATAACCTCTAATTAAGATAAATAGTCTCAAAAGGAATAATAAAAATTTGGTTTAATAAATATGAGGAAAATAATCTCTGAATAAATAGAGTAATTACTAAGCTTTATTATTTATAATTAACCAATTTTACTATTTTGGCTGAAATTTCACTAAAATAGATTTCAAATTAATTCTAAGAAATGTTCTTGAAAAGTTTTTTAATCAAAACTAATATACTGACTATACATTAAAGCGGCAAATCAGATAATAGATTATAATACACAATGCTTTTTCTTTTCAATTTTGAAAGTATAAATTGAATTAGAATGATTTATAAACAGTGCTCATTTTAAATAATCATTCAAAAAGTTTTAATAGGGGTTATCTACTAAAGAGAGATATATACCTTGAATAGCTGTAAACAAGAAAACTACTAAGGCTTTTTGGCATAAATATAATTCTCTAATTAAGTATAACTGATGCGTATTTCAGAAAGACAATCAAAAAGGGAGAAAAATATTAATCTAATTAACTTTTGCCCTATTTGCGATAACTTTTTAAGAATTAAAAAAAAAGCTGATGGCAGCGTAATAACAATCTGTATCTGTGGATACTCTAAAGTCATTAGTATTGCAAAAAGAAAGATTAAGCGTCCATATAGCTGTCAAGTGTGTGGAAAGCGTTTTGTAGAGCTTCGTAGCTTAATACAACACCAAAAGGATAAGACGCACGACGTTAATGATATCTATCTACGATATCTAAAGCAAGGTCTCTCTCTAGACCAGATGATCAATATAGAAGATTCTCGGAAATTACCGCGAAAACTTAATAGGAATGTTGTTTTATCATTTTTAGTTAAGAAAAAGGCTAACTTTCAATGTCAAATTTGTAAGGTGCTAGGTACAGACAAGCAAGACTCAAGAATAGAAGCACATCACAAAATCCCGCTCTCTCAAGGAGGAAAAGATATTTCAACTAATTTAATTGTTTTATGCCATAAACATCACAAACAGATACATCAAGGAACTCTTGATACTAACATATTAAATTTTTAGGAATAATAAGGTTTAACATCAAAATTGCAAAAAATCCTGATTTCCTATCTCATTATGCTTTAATATAGCTTAACCAACATTAATTTCGGTTTTTCCTTTTTTACTCCGGTTTAATATTCTTTTAATGACAATAAAAACTTTTTTCATATCTCAGCATAGAAAATAGAATGGTTTAAAAACAGTGCTCATTTTAAATAATCATTCAACAAGTTTTAATAGGGGTTATCTATAAATGAGCGATAAATATGTGGAATACGAAGTAAGCAAGAAAACCGCTAAGACAGCACGCGCTTTGATATTTTCTTGTGTAGGCATTGCGTTGTTATTATTCGTCGTCGCTGGAGTCTTATATGCGGGTGGAGATTATTATGTCTCTTTAGGTCTTTTGATAGTAGCTATTTTTATTCTTTTTGGGGGTTTAATTGGATACGCTGCAATTGCGATGGGAGCAAACATGAGAAGAACCATGAGTAGGAAACGAATCTCGAAAAAGCTCTTGAGAGTGGTTGTGATGGTAGTCGGTTCGCTTCTACTGCTGGTTTTCTTAGTGTTTATATTAGCTTAATAATCTTTTCTTTCTTTTTTTTGATTCTATTTTGCAATATCTCAATTTTTACAACTCTCAAGAAACCTCTTTAAATCTCATCTTTACATTTCATCTATTTTTTCATGTCCTATTCCTTTCCACAAGACGGACTCAGGTATGTTTGTTTCGTTTTTCTTGGCTAATCGGGATAATTCCTCTGAAATAAACTGCCATTTCTCCTCAAAACTCTTAAGATGAAGAGGATCCATGAGGCGAACCCCAAATTTCTTTAATATCTCGAAAATTCCGTCCTTCTCTTTATGAATAGATAATACATAATACAAAAAGTTGTTTCTTTGGTCAACACTATAAAAGAACGCAGACCAATAAAGATGAGCTTCAAAACGGTGCATTTTCTCGAACCCTCTCCAGTATTTAATATTTTCGTTGTCGCCCATCATTTAGCTCAATAATATAAAATTTTACTATATAATATAAGATTTTACAATTTTATCTCTCTTGAAGGAGATAATTTGATTTATTATGATATTACACTAAGATAATCAGAATAAACACTATTCCGCCGTGTGTGAAGGCACATGCAATTAGTCCCGACTTTATTCTAAGCCAACTTAGAAGCAGGGCCATCATAAACACGAATATATAATAAATTCCAAAACCTATAAAAGGTAGATAAAATAGATGCGTGAGCGTGAAAATTATAGCGGTATAAAGACCGATCCTATAGTTCTTGCTAATATGCTGAGAGATGTGGTTCTGAATAACACCTCGAAACATGACTTCCTCGTAGATTGCTCCTAAAAGGCCAAAGCATATCGCGATTATTACTTTTTCGAGGAATATATTTATGTTCTGAGTAAGCTTTATTCCAGTTAACAAAATTAAAACTGGTGTCATTCCCAGCAATAAAAATATTCCAAGGAAGCCAAAAAGAAATGATTTTACTCTATTATCAATTTCAAATCCTATATCCTTCAACTTTTTTTTCTCGATTTTTTGCACATAAAATCCCGTAAATAATAATCCGAACGCAAGCAAAAGTGGATAAAATAAGAGATCTTCCTTTATGTAAGGCATTATTCCTATAGTATCTGCGAAGAATACTAGTAATAACCTTACGAAAAATAATAAAATACTCAGAGATATTATAATGAGGAGGTTATTCTCCTCCTCTTTTTTATATAATTTTGAAATAAAAAATGAGAAGAATATGGATATCGGAAGAGCAATTAGGAAATACCATAAATTTGTTGGATTAATCGTCATCAATTTTCACATTAGTTTTCTCAGAAATGCATAAATTCATTTGTTACATTTTAATCTCAAGATTAAATATGGATGGAACAATTGGAGCAGAATTTTTTTACTAATATTTATAAATTCTAAATTTTCCCATATTTTTTCAGAATTTTTTCAATTTCTAACTCTGCTTCTGAAAGTTTATACCTTAGAGTAATATTTCTCTTTTTTAACTCGTCCAACATTTCCCAGATTGAGATTCCCGCTAATTCTGCAGCCCTACCTAGAGAGACCTTATCTTTTAAGTATTCATTAAGGGCATAGTCTAATTTTTCTTGAGCGATACTTTTCCATAGCAGCTTTCTAATATAGGAAGATTGATCTTCTTTATGAATTTCTCTTAATTTATCAATTTCCTCTTTTAAATCGTCTGGTAAAACGATTGAAATTTTATCTCCCAAATTTATCACCTTTTTCTAAATATTCTTGTATTAAATCTGCTGAAATCCAGCTATCTTCAGCATATTGTTTTAAATTAGATTTATATTCTGAATAGTCAATAACTTCGGATATTAATAATTCAAAAACCGTTGTTAATGTTGTTTGATATTCAATCTGGAGGAGATGGGCTAGATTTCTTGCTTTATTATCGTCAATTATTAACAATTCCTTTTTTTGTTTGGCTAATTCCAATGCTTCAAGCTCCCCTTTTCCTAATGGAGGATAAAATGAAGTATCAAATGGTTCTAAACTTAATACTTTTATTTTTTGTCTTTTAATATAATTCTCAATAGTAAAGGCTTCTGAATAATTGAAGTTTTTACCCTTGACAACGACTTCCTCAAAGACAGCTTTAGGAATGTTAATATGACCAACTAATTTAACAAGATATTCAAGTTTTCCTAACTTTGTTATATGTATTAAGGGGCTGGAATTAGTAATAACCATATTACAATATATGATATCTGCATATAAAAAGATGACGATATCTGATATTTGCTTATTAGCTTTCCCTTTCTCATGTTTGACTCTTTTATATTAATTTTCTCTAAAATTTGTTTACTTCATCGTGAAACTGAACTTTTACGGTCGAATATATATATTAAAGTGATACGAAATACTAACAGATTTTTTTATTGTTCAGATCTACTTTCCTTATAATATAGACATAATGAGGTTAAGGGACAATTTTCGCAGTTTGGCTTCCGAGGTTTGCATATTTGCCCTCCTATATCTAAAAGTCCATAATTATATTGAACGAAGTGTTCTTGAGGGAGCAAAAATTCTGCGAATTTCCATAAATATTTGTCAGTTTTTGCGGTTTTTGTTTTAGGTTTAATTTCAAAGACTCTTTCATAAATTCTAATGAAATTGGAATCTAAAATAGGGCGCCGTAATCCAAATCCAAAGCATAAGATTGCGTTGGCGCCGTAATCTCCGATACCCTTTAGCTTTTTTAAATTTTTTAAATCATTGGGTATGGAATTATTATGGTTACTTTTAATTTGTGCTGATATCGTATTTAGTGTGTTGACTCTAAATAACAATCCTAGAGATTTTATTATATTTTTTACCTTAGACGCTTTGACAACTGAAAACTCTTCCACCGTTGGGTATTCTTCAATAAATTTCTCATAAGCGGGTTCAACTTGGTCAGCTTTTGTTCTGGTTAATAAGATTTCGCTAATGAGTACTTTATAGGGTGTTCTTTTCTGACGCCATGGATAATCAACTAAATTCTTTTTAGCCCATTCAATAACCCGACTCTGAAAATCTTTCTTAAATACATTTGAAAGGCCAAAGTTATCGGGATCAGTCATACTAAATCATTTGAAAATTCAGAATTATATTTTTGAATATATACTTAAATTAAGGTTAAAAAAAATATCTATGGATATCCTCCACTTATAGAAACTTTTAACATTAATAAATTCAAATTATTAAATATAATCAATAGATATTATTGATATATACTAGCAAAGGACGATAAATTTGACCGAGCAAAATATTAGGGGTAATAGAGGAGAATGGAGTGAAATTTATGTTTTTTTCAAGCTTCTGGCTGATGGAAAGTTATTCGCTGCTGACGAAAATCTCAATAAATTAACTAACATCTTCTATCCTATAATAAAAATTATACGAAACGAAGTTAACGGTAAATGGGAGTATTATAGAAATTCATCAATAAAAATTGTTGAAGCTTCTACTCAAAAATTAATTAATAAAATCCCTATAGCAAAATTTAACAAAAATGCTGAAGACTTGTTAAATGGAATTAAAGGTTCAAGTTCTAGATCTTTCTCAATTCCAGCAACTGAACGATTTATGAATTCCATAAAATGTCAAACATTAAAAGCAAATCCGCAGGAAAAAAAGGACATTACAATAATGGTTCACGATATAAGAACAGGACTTAATCCAACGCTTGGATTCAGTATTAAATCTCAACTCGGAGGAGCCTCCACTTTACTAAACGCTAATAAAGCATCTACCAATTTCGTGTATTTAATTGAAAATCTTGATTTAAACCGTGAACAAATTGAATCAATAAATTTAATTCGAGGAAGAAGTAAAATTAAAAACAGGCTTGAAAATTTAACTGAAAAAGGTGCCAAATTAAAGTTTGTTAAAATTGAAAAAGAATCTCTTGAGTTAAATTTAAAACTGATTGATTCTAGATTGCCTGAGATAATTGCTACGATTTTGTTAATCTATTTTACAACAAAATATAATACTTTTGAGGACTTAATAAAAAAAGTAAAACAAATAAATCCTTGTGGGTTTAACCTTGATGCATCACATCCCTTCTATGAATATAAAATAAAGAATCTGTTGACTGATATCGCTTTAGGGATGACCCCCGCAAGTATTTGGGATGGTCGTTATGATGCGACCGGGGGAATAATAATCGTTAGGGAAGATGGTGAAGTACTATGTTATCATATTTATAATAGAAACGAATTTCAAGATTATTTGATTAAAAACACCAAATTAGATACCCCGAGTAGCTCTCGTCATGAGTATGGAGAAATTTACCAAGAGGACGGTTTACTTTATTTTAAATTGAATTTACAAATTCGATTTATAAAATGAAAAATCTAAAAACGAAATGATACTTTTTTAACTAAATTCTGTTAATACTAATTGATATTCAGATTTTTTGAAAGAGTCTATTAATTTCTTGAGAAAATCCTCTTTAGAAGAAGCTTTTATTATTCTTTTTGAGAATTTCAGTTGATTTTCATTTATTTTTTTAGAAATATCGTGTCTTTCCATAATCTGAATCAAATTTTCTAGGTTAGAAATCCTTAGATATTGATTATCGATGAAATTTTCAATCGATTTTATATATTTAACTCCCGTTTTGGTAAACTCATTTCGCACGAACATCCTCTCAAGCAGATTAAGTACCTCTTTTTGTTTTTTATCCAAGTCGGGAATTTTTATTATATTTTTTTCTTCCAATGAAGATTTCATTTGTTCTGCGATGGCGTTAATGACGGGGACTGCTACTGAGTTTCCTAATTGTTTATAAGTCTGAGTCATGGAAACGGGAAACTTAAAGGAATCGGGAAACCCTTGGAGTCGGGCCCATTCTCTCGGAGTCATCTTTCTAATACCTTCTTCATTTCTAAGCTGGATATCGTCTTCTTCATTTTTCCACGCGTTTGGAAGGATTTTATCCTTTACCA
>WJKD01000569.1 GCA_014729315.1 Promethearchaeota archaeon
CCACTCGTCTATAATGGAAATATCGTTTGTGAAGCATATTAATCCTCAATTAGTCGATGACGAGTATAAAAACTGCGAAAGCCATGTGGAGGGAAATTTACACGGTTTAAAATCTCTTTTATCTTCCAAATGGGCAAATCTGGGTGGTTCGGAAGGTTGTGCCTATAACGGCTATCCCTCATTGGCTAATAATAGAGATTGGTTTAAGTTATATGAAAAATTAGTAAAAGATGTTGGAGAAGAATTTATTGATGCGTTATATGATAAAGATTATGATGAATTTAAGAAATATAAAAAATCTTTTATGTGGCCCATCTTTTTTCTAAAAACGAATTTTAAATGGCGTTTCCTAATCATTCTAATCGTATGTTCAGCTATCATTTTTTATTTTCCTCTCTTTCCATGGACATTAATTCCTCTGATAATCTTTGGAATTTACCTATTTATCAGAGTTCTTTTAGTTATTATATCCTTAAATAAAAATTAAGCCTCATCTTACCTTATTCTTCGGCAATATCGAGTCTATTCTCTAATTCTTGAAAATAATAATAACTTTTAACGAATAATATTGTAATCTCTCTCATTATTATAGCACGATAAAAACAGACTGAATATGTGATATGAAATTAATATTTAAATTTCGAACTCCAAATTCAATTGAAGTAGTTCTCCACACGTATTACATGTTAACCAATCAAATACTTTTAAGGAAACGACCATCGATTCGATGTCATCTTGGTGAAATTGATTTAAAAACTTTTTTTCCGTTTGACATATAGAACAACTAATTTTCGCTTTAACATTAATAATCCCATCGTTCTCTTCCTTGCTATTGATGGTTTCCTTACTAGCTTTGTCATTAAAATTTATGCCGATGTTAAATCAACCCACCCACAATATATTACATGTTATTAAGAACAAATTTTAACTTATAAATCTATTTTCGAAAAAAGTTGAATTTCTTATGACACGAACTAATTTAATAGATTTACCAAAGCATCTGAATCGGAGATTCAATTTTTTCTAAAATGGGAATTAAATCCCAATATTTCATAGCTCTTAATTGTGTATATGGTAATTCTTTTATTCTTTTTTCAAAATTATATTGAAAAACTACATGAAAAGAAATTGTACTATTCAAATAATACATCCATATATTATTTCGATATAATTCTCGTATCATAATCATATCAGTAATAGGATTATAGATGACGAATATAGAGGATGTAAAATTCAGAAAAGAAGTCGATGCATCTGAATGTTCTGATATAATTAAAGATTCGAATGTGTTTTCTCGGTTTAAAAAACTTTCCAATTTAAGCAAGAAAAAGATTTCTAATCAAAAATATGACGACGATAATTATTTGTCAGATCTTTTAAAAGTTTTAAAGATTAAAACTCTGGTGGTTGGCGTTGGTGGTGCTGGAAATAACACGATCTCTCGATTAGAAGAAATGGGTATTCCATTGACAGAAACTTTAAACATCAATACTGACGCCCACGATTTATATTATTCAAACGCAAAATACAAGCTTTTAATTGGAAAAGATACTTGCAATGGATTAGGTTCGGGTAATAATCCGAATATTGGAATGGACGCTGCAACAGAAGATCAAAGTAGATTAAAAAAAGCTTTAAAATCAGATATTGTATTTTTAACCTTTGGTTTAGGGGGTGGGACTGGAACTGGCGCTGCACCAATTATCGCACGAGAGGCTAAAAAAAATAACGCATTAGTAGTGACTTTTTGCTCGATACCCTTTCTCTCAGAGGGTAAACAAAGAAGAAACAGGGCTAAGATTGGATTAAAAAAAATAGCAAAATATTCGGACACGCTCATACCCTTTCCTAACGACAACCTTTTGAATATGATTCCTAATGCGCCGATTCTCAGCTGCTTTAAAGTAATGGACGAAGTTATGGTAAGAAGTATACGAGAGGTGGTAGGTCTAATTAACAAATGCGGGTTAATTAATATCGATTTTGCTGATGTCAGTAAGATATTTGAAAAAGCCGACCAATATCCTTCTGGTTTAATAGGGATAACTGAGTCTCTTGGGGACCCCAGAGATATTGTCGCAAAATCCAAATTAGCTCTCAATAATCCATTATTAAGGCTTAACACTAAAAAAATAAGCCATTGCTTAGTATCAGTTTCGAGCGATCATAAATTACCTTTATCCAATGTAGATAAGATCGTGTCAACGATCTCCAAAGAAGTGCCCGAAGAGGCGAAAATTAAATTTGGGGCAAACATGGATCCCGAATTAGAAACTAAGATCAGAATTATGGTTCTTGGTAAAGGCCCCATCTCCCCTTACGTGAAATCAGCTGTGGATATGAAAGATCAAATTCCGTTTGAATGAAAACTTCTGTTTAAAAGATACATAAGTTTGAAGCATAAAATTTAGATATTAACTAATTGAAAGTAATCTAAGTGAATTCTGAATAAGATCCTTTTTATGTTTCGAAACCTTTAACTTAAAAGAAATAAAATTAAATCAGCCGAAAGGACTAATTATGGTGAAGAAATTTGAAAGATAAACCACTTAGAATGCCTGAGGAACAATTGAAGGAAGAAATCACGAATTTTCTTCGTTCCCGAAAAATTTTAGTGCTGTGTACGTGCAATGACGATATTCCCAGGGCGACCCCCATGGATTTTTATATGGATAAAAAATCTAAAAATTTCACAATCTTCGTAGCTCCCGCGCCTGGCAGAAAAGTTGACAACATTAAGGCAAATCCCATCGTAAGTATCGTTATCTACACTCCCATGAACACGGGGAAAATACAGGGTATGCAAATTACTGCGACCGGAAAGGATAGATTAATCTTTATGAAAAAAGGGGACAAAGGTTTTGACGAGGGTCAGAAAATAGTGAGGGGAAAAAGAAAGTTAATTTTAAAGATAATTCCCGAAAAGATCGAACTCCTTGATTACGACTTTATTCAGCAAGGATATTCGAGGCTTCAGGTTTTGGATCTCTAAGTTAAAAAGTTTGTATCTTATTTTTCCCTTTATTTAACAAATTATTTATCATATCATTTTTTAAGTGATCTACTGATAAATATTTGTGTTAGTCGCCTTTTAATTTACTAAACACGAATACCCTTGTTTTTAAGCTCTCGTCGTTTTTTTTTCCAACTTGCTTCTTCACTAAAAGGATTGTAACCTAAACTGATTTCAATTAATGAAGGATCTTCGGGTGACAAGTCAAAAGGATTTTCTGTCCAACTGGTCAACTTATCTATGAATATTGGAAAAGTCGAGAGTTGATTATTATTCAAATTTAATTTCTTGAGTTTTAAAAGATTTTCAAAGGAATTTGGAACTGATATTAGTTGATTTCTACCAACTGAAAGATATTCAAGAGATTCTAAACTACCAATCGTATAGGGAATAGTTTTAAGCTGATTGTTTCCAATCCCCAATGATTTAAGTGATTTAAGATTCCCTATTGAATCTGAAAGCGTCGTTAACTTGTTAGAATTTATAAAAAAAGATTTTAACGAGCTTAAGTTCCCAATAGAATCCGGCAGGGTCGTAAGTTTATTATTATCTAAATGTAAGTCTTTAAGAGACATCAGACTTCCTATTGAATCGGGTAAGTTCTGGATTTTATTTGCAGATAAGTCCAAATATTCCAGTGAGTAAAGATCTCCGAGTGTCCAAGGAATTTGCTCTATCTGATTAATACCTAAATCTAAATACTTTAGAGATGAAAGATTTCCTATTTCTTTTGGAATTTCTGTTAATTTATTTGATGAAAAATGAAGAATTTCAAGAGATCGAAGATTACATAGTGATTCTGGGAAAATTTCGAGTTTATTTGAATATAAATTAAGTTCTTTGAGGGAGGATAAA
>WJKD01000570.1 GCA_014729315.1 Promethearchaeota archaeon
GTCTTGCTCGTCATAATCCTTTTTTATCAGGTCACAAATATTTTCACAACGCTTATCGCACCAAATCTGAGTCCATTTCGTGGTAATCTCTCCGTTGCCATCAATACCAACGGGCCCATGCATCTGACCGCATACGCCAATTCCTTGAATTGATTTAGCTTCTATCTTTGTTTTTTCCAGAAGCTGCTGAATAGCCCTTTTTGTTAAATTCCACCACTTCTTGGGTTGTTGTTGTGCCCATCCGTCGTAAGGACTGTCGACCTCTTGTTTTAATTGAGTTATAGAATCTATATGTCCTATCTTATTTACGAATGCAGCTCTTACGCTTTGTGTTCCGAGATCGATAGTAAGAATTGTCATAGGAATTGAGATTATTTTTAATCTATTTTAATTATAATAATAAATTAATTCTACAAATAATTTAATTCTACAATAATCACAGAATATAGTGAAAAAATGACCATTTTTAATTTTTCTCCGGCAAAGGAACCCACCTTTTATTATATCGGCACAAGTACGACTAAATCTTCGATAATGAATGTTTTTCCTAAATGGGCAGAATATTTAGGTATTGGAGGTACTCCATTTATAGGTATAGATTGTAAAGTTCACGACGATCCAAAAGTATATCGAAAAATTGTATCATTTCTTAAAAAAGATACTAATTCTCTCGGTGCTTTAGTCACTACCCATAAGTTAGATTTGTACGAAGCTGCGAAAGATCTTTTCGATAATGTAGGTCACTATACGGAATTATTAGGAGAAGTCAGTTGTATATCAAAAAGAGATGGTGTTTTATGGGGACATGCAAAGGACCCTATTACAAGTGGATTGGCCCTTGAAGCGTTTATTCCGGAAGATCATTGGATTAAAAATGACGGGGAAATCTGCATAATAGGTGCGGGAGGGGCATCGTTAGCGCTAACAACCTACTTAATTGAAAATTATAAAGGTCAAAATATGCCTTCGAAAGTGTACGTTGCGAATAGAAGCACTCCGAGACTCAGAAACATGGAAAAATTACACAAAAAGATGGCTACTAAAATAGATTTTGAGTATATCCATTGTCCAAGCCCCGAGGACAACGATAGAATCGTAAACAAATTAAAACCAGGTTCGCTAGTAATTAATGGAACCGGTTTAGGCAAAGATATTCCCGGTTCTCCTCTTACTGATTCTGTTGAATTCCCCGTTAATGGTTATGCGTGGGATTACAACTATAGAGGTGAATTAAAGTTTTTACAACAAGCTAGGTCTCAGACAAAAGAAAAAAACCTACACGTAGAAGATGGATGGATCTACTTTATTCATGGCTGGACTAGAGTAATTGCAGAAGTATTTCATATTAAAATTCCTACGAGCGGATCCAAATTCAATGACATTTCAAAAATTGCCGAAAAGGCAAGATAAAATTTTTGAGAAAAAATGGTATGGTAGATATGGAAAATAAGAAATCTAAGCAAATTAAGTTCGATTTGACTAACGGATTATCTCCAGATGTTAAATCAACGAAGAGAATGCTCTCTGATATGAAAGGGATGTACTATGACGATAAAGAATTGGCTCAAATGTTAAAAAATGAAAACTCTCTCGTTTACGAATTCTACAACTTGGATATTCCCGAAACAGCCGAACACCTTACCTATGGAACTACAATCCTCTACCCTGGTCAAGTTGGTAGGGAGTACTTTATGACCAAAGGGCATTTCCACAAAGTTCTCAACACCGCCGAGATTTATTATTGTATAAGAGGGACTGGATTTTTGCTCATGGAGAATTTAGAAGGGAAAGTTGAGCTTCAAAAATTTAAACCTGGAATCTCGATTTATGTTCCTCCAAATTACGCTCATAGAAGTATCAATACATCCAGGGAAGTCCCTTTAATTACCTTCTACGCCTATAGAGCGGATGCCGGTCACGATTATAAAACGATTGAAACAAAAGGTTTTAGAAAATTAATTATCGAAGAGGAAGGAAAACCGAAAGTAATTGATAATCCCAAATGGATGAGATAAGCAATAAAAGAGGTATAATATATGAATAAAGTGTTTATTGGGTCGAGAACCTTAACGCTCAACGGGCATCCCTCTCTAAAAAGATTGGAGGATGCGGGGTTAAAAGTTCTGCTTGGGCCACCAGGAAAGCGACCTAGCGAAGAAGAACAGCTTAAAATCCTTCCGGAATGCGTTGCGTATCTTGCCGGAACAGAAAGAATATCTGAAAAAGTCTTAGAATCATCGAAAGAATTGAAAATAATTAGTCGGAACGGTGTTGGAATTGAAAACATTGATCTCGATGCGGCAAAAAGGTTAAATATTCAAGTGTCAATTACTCCCGGTTCAAATGCGCAAGGCGTAGCAGAATTAGCAATTTCTTTAATGTTGGTCGCGGGGCGTTCAATTCTCCCCTCTAGTTATTCGTTAAAAAAAGGAGAATGGAAACGGATTAAAGGTTTTGAGCTCGCCGGTCGCACGCTCGGAGTAATTGGGACGGGAAACATAGGTAAAAGGGTTATCAAAATGGCTCTGGGTATGAACATGATTGTAATTGGTTACGATTTATATCCTGAAAAAGATTTCAATCCGTCTAATAATTTTCAATATAAATCTCTAAATAACCTTTTAGCAAATTCCGATGTAATCAGTCTTCATTGTCCACCTGGAGAGAAAGCAATAATTGACGAATCCGCAGTTAAGAAAATGAAGAAAGGCGTAATAATTATTAATACTGCTCGAGCTGGGGTAGTCGACGATTCTGCTATTTTAAATGGACTGAAAGTTGGAACGATTGATAAGTATGCTACGGATGTCTACGATAAAGAACCTCCGAAGATAGACGATTTACTTTCTCACGAGCGCGTCATTTGTACGCCTCACATTGGAGCTTATACAGAAGAAAGTATCGATCGCGCCGTTGAGGAAGCAATAGATAATATTTTGAGGGTATTAGAATTAGATGACGAAAATTAATATAAAGACTAAAAATATTGAATCCTTGGAAAGTTTTGTAGAAAACAAATCTATTCTTTCTGACAAAATTCATATTACGTGGATTGGTCAGGCGGGTTTCATTTTAAAGTTCAATCAAAAACTATTAATTATTGATCCTTATCTTTCCGATTACCTCTCAAAAAAATATAAAGGATCGTTATTTCCTCACGTTCGATTAATGGATATTCCGATAGATCCGCAAAAAATTAACAATCTCGATTTTATTCTAAGTTCTCACGCCCATTCTGACCATATGGACCCTGAAACTATAACTCTATTAAGTGAAACTAATCCCGATGTCAAGATAATTGTGCCATCAGCAGATATCAATGAAGCTATTAGAAGAGGTGCTAAGAAAAATCAAATTGTTCCGGCAAACGATGGTAAAAATCTATCGTTCGAAAATCAGATAGACATTATCGGGATAGCAGCTGCTCACGAAACTCTTAAAGTCAATGACGAAGGAGAGCATCATTTTCTTGGTTATGTTTTTAATTTGGGAGGAATAAAAATTTATCATTCTGGCGACTGCGTTCCCTACGAAGGTTTAGTCGAGAAACTAAGAAAACAAGAAATCGATTTAGCGTTATTACCTATTAATGGTCGGGACGAATATCGTTTAAAGAACGGAATTGCGGGAAATTTTATAATACCCGAAGTATTAGAATTATGTAAAGTAGCTAATATTAAATTTATTATTGTCCATCATTTTGGAATGTTTGCTTATAACACTGTTTCAGAAGAGGAATTAAAAAAATTAAAAAATATTAGCTCTGAAAAGCTTCAGATAATCGTTCCAAAGATAAAAGAATGTTATATAATTACTAAACTTTCAAGTTAAGGTGAAATTAATGGATATAATGAAAAAAATCGAAGAAATCAAGATTGTTCCGGTTGCGGTAATAGAAGATGCCGAAAATGCAAAACCTCTTGGCGAAGCGCTTCTTAATGGGGGTTTACCTTTGGTTGAGGTCACATTCCGCACAGCTGCTGCGGCAGAATCGATTTCAATTCTTAGAAAAGAGTTTCCCGATATGATCGTTGGAGCTGGAACCGTCTTAACGGTTGATCATGTCAAGGACGCTGTAAAAGCGGGAACGCAATTCATCGTGACCCCAGGATTTAATCCCACAATCGTGGATTATTGCGTAGGCAACAATATTAGCATATGCCCGGGATTAAACATTCCTTCTTTTATAGAATGGGGGATGGAGCGTGGACTCTATCATTTTAAGTTTTACCCGGCAGACCTCTCGGGAGGTCCAAAAATGTTGCAACTCCTCTCGGGGCCATATCCCAATGTAAAGTTTATGCCTACAGGCGGCGTTAATAACGAAACTTTAGCTGAATACTTAAAATTAGACAATGTTTTTGCTTGTGGTGGAAGTTGGCTCGTAAAAAGAGATCTAATCTCGTCGAAGAATTTTAAGGAGATAACAAATAGGACGAAAAAGGCTATATCGTTGATTTAAGAAATATAATCAACGAAAAAATCTTATTTTATTTTCCTAAAAAATAAAACCTGGTCAGCTTATTTTAACCGACTCTTCACATTTATTCGAAATTACTTTTTTTCCTATAAAACTGATTCTTTCAGATAGTTCCGTTATTTTCCATTTTTCGTATCCCTTAACATATGTGGAAAAAGAATTTTGTAGAGGAGAAATCCATTTCTCAGGAATATTATCAGCTCCCATAGTTGCACCAAGAATAGCTCCTATATTTCCACAATTACAGTCGGTATCAAGTCCCATCATTGCAGCTAAACATATTGACCTTCCGAGGGGATCTTCTTCGTCTTCATTCCCATAAAGTAAAGCTAATATGATTAGACCGATATTCGGTAGCACATGCACTTCTGAAATTCTTTCAGAAAGAAATTTAATTCTCTTACGATCGAAAAGTTTTATGTTTTCCTTATCTAATTCTTTTTGTAGCAATACATTTTTCCGGATTCTGTTCCAATAATTAATTAATTCTTCTCTCCCTCTCCGAAAATCATTTGAATGTTTAAGGTAGATTTCATATGCTCTTAACACCATTTGGCTATAGAGACTTTCTTTAAAAGAAGGTAAATAACTAAGGGCCTCTTCAATGTTTTTTTCGATATCCTTTTGAAAGAAAGCTTGGGAAATTAGCACAGCTATAAATATCTCTCCTTCTATTCCTATTCCCGCGTGCGAAATCGCACCATCTATAATTGCGTATTCTTTTGCTAAATGCGGACATCCTGGAGTAATTTGTCCCCATATATCCGCTCTCATTTGAGCCCCAATCGCGTCATAATAAACATTCTTATAAGTTCCAGATTTGGGGGGAAATACTCCTTTATTTAGATTTTTTAAAGCTCTTCTCTCTGCAGTGAAGTTATCTCGGTAAAGAAGTTCCACCCACTTTTCTGCAATTTGTTTAGAATTTAGGTTAATCCCAGCGTCTTCTAATGCAATAAGAGCACATATTTCGTACATCTCGTCGTCGTTCACATAGTTTAAGTCAATTGGTTCAATATAATAGTTTATTTCTCCGTATTTTTCTTCAATTTCTCTGTATGGGTGAAATTCAATAGGCGCACCGATATAATCGCCAGCAACACGACCGTACCACGAGCCTAAAACTTGGTTATAATATTCTTTAGTAGAAATCTTCTTCATGACAATTATAGGAGTGAATTTTTTTCGTTTTTAAATGAGAAAATGTTTATTAAATTTCAATTTAAAATTTATAAAGCTTTTCTAAGAACTTTTCCAGGATATTTTCTCAATTGTTTGCCGTTCTTAACAACAACAACTCCGTTGACTATAACATAATTAATCCCTTCTGGAAATTGATGAGGATCTTCGTATGTCCCCTTGTCTTTTATCTTATCGTAATCAAAAATTACAATATCAGCCCAGCAATTTTCTTGGATAATCCCCCGATCGTTCAACCTTAAAATCTGAGCGGGAAATGAACTCATTTTTCGAATCGCTTCTTCTAAAGTTAACAATTTTTCACTTTTTACATATTTATCTATAATTCGTGGATAGGTTCCGTAGCATCGAGGATGTAATGTTTTTGACCCTTTTATATGAGGAGATCCAATACCATCCGTACCAAACATTTGATAACGACTCTTCATAATACGTCTTACGTCTTCCTCCTTTTGACTTTCAATCGTAATTGGAACTCCGGCATCCTCGTCAATGAGAAGTTCAAATAATGTTTGCCAATCATTTTGCTTACCCTTAATTTTTGTAATATCAGAAATATTTTTACCTTCAACATCCTTCCATTTTTCACTCTTTACATGAGTAATAAAAATATTTTGGAAACCCAAGTTTTTAATCCAATTTTCCCAACTTTCAATACCTTCTGATGTGTCTCGAATTATACGCTCTCGTAAATCTTTATCTTTTAATCTCTCTATAATTTTATCTTTTCCCCCTTCACGAACCCAAGGAGGTAATACTGTAATTAAAGAGGTCATACCTCTGGTATACGGATAAGAATCACAAGTTATATTAATTCCTCTCTCGTTAGCTTTTGCTATTAATTCTAAGGTCTCAAAAGTTTTACCATATACGGATTTACTTGCTGCCTTGTGATGAGCAATTTCTCCCGCAACACATCCCGACTTTTCAACAATTTCAATAAATTCTTTTAAGGCTTCGATTAAATAGTCACCTTCACTTCTAATGTGTGAAAAATACATTCCGTCATATTCAGCAACTGTTTTCATTAGGTCAATTAACTCTTCTGTTTTTGCATAAACTTGAGGGGCGTAAATTAGACCAGTACTCATTCCAAACGCACCCGCTTCCATTGCTTCTCGCAAAAGTTCTTTCATAGAATTCATTTCTTGCGGCGTCGGGTCTCTATTTTCATGAACTGGACCTCCTGCGATCCGAATCGCTCCATAACCAACGAAAAATGCTAAATTACCTGTGATCTTTTGTTTCTCAATTTCGTTTAAATATTCGCTAAATGTACTCCAATTAACGGGTAGATCTGCGTCAATTGGCATCAAAGTCGTAAAATGTCTTTTAAATATTTCTACTTTCTCTTTAGGAATTGGTGCTAAACCATCTCCGCACATTCCGACAACGCTCGTAGTAATTCCTTGTTTTATGGCCGTGTCCATCTTGGTGTAAAATGGAAGGACAAAATCGGTATGAGAATGTATATCAATAAAGCCAGGACAAACAATGAAACTTTTCGCATCGATTATCTCGGAAGCATCGTCGTTTATTGTGTAGCTAATTTTTTCTACTTTTCCGTTTTTAATTCCAACATCTGCGGTATACCATGGATTTCCCTTACCGTCAACTATTTTTCCGCCTTTAATTATTAAATCGTAACTCATAATACACCTAAAATATAGTAAATAAGAAATAGATAGATAAGATAAAATAATTATGTTCTAATTTGATTCTTTAGTTATTTCGGAAAATCAGGCTTCGTAGATACAAGAGTCGTGGTCTCTTCTATCATTTTTGAGAGATCTTCGTCTACGCGACAAAATGTAACGATTTTATCTAAGTCTTTTAGCTTACTAAAACTACACTCTACAATCAAATCCCATCCTCCATACACGGGAGTCGCGTAGGTTACTGCCCAGTCCTCGTCCGCTTCAGTTGATTTTAAACCAGTCAATTTTTCTACGACCTTCCATTCTGTGCCGATAATTTTTAATCTTACAAGTATATATCCTCGATAATACATTTTTTTCTTTTATTCTTTTTTTTCTTTTTTCTATTAATAAGAGATTTTAATCGCTTATATTTAAAAAATATTAACAATGGATTATTTTTTTGGAAACGATAGATTATATTTTATGAAAGTAAGAAAAAAGCAAATTTATATTTGATCCTTACAAAAAGATGAGATAAACTTATGGACACTGAAGAGATAGAACAGATTCTATGGAAAAGCGGTTTAAAAAATGCCGTAAAGTTCGAAGGAGTACCAAACAAAAAAGCGATCATGGGTAAGTTAATGGCAAAAAGGAAGGATTTACGATCACGCGCTAAAGAGATTATTCCAATGCTAGATGATATAATTAAGGAGATTTCAGCCTTTAACATCGAAGAACAGAAAGAAAAATTACTAGCGATTGATCCCGATGCGCTAAAAGAAGAATCGAAAGAGGAAGAGAAAGAATTACCAGAGCTTCCTAATGTTCAAAAGTACGATAAAGTAATTATGCGGTTAGCACCTTATCCGAGTGGCGCTCTTCATATTGGAAACGCTCGAATGATCGTATTAAACGATCAATATGTTAAGAAATATGGTGGAGAATTGTATCTCTTTTACGACGACACGATTGGGAGCCCTAAATCGCTGCGTAATAGTCCCAAAGCAAAATATGTTTTACCCGAAGCGTATGAATTAATTGATGAAGGATTAAAATGGTTGAATGTAGATTATTCTAAAGTTTTTTACAAAAGCGATAGGATGAATTTTTATTACGAATATTGCGAAAAATTAATTAAGCAAGAATTAGCTTATGTATGTTTTTGTTCTGCTGAAGATTTCCGCGTTAAATATAAAGATAAAAAATTGGAATGCCCACATAGGTCTAATACAGTCGAGCAAAATTTAGCAGAGTGGGAAAAAATGCTCGATAAAAAATATGGGGAAACGGAGGCGGTTGTTCGATTAAAAACGGGGATGAATCAAAAAGATCCCGCTCTTCGAGATCAGATCATTATGAGAATTTCCGAAGCTGAACATCCACGAGTTGGCACTAAATATTGGGTTTGGCCTATGTTAGAATTTTCTTGGGCTATTGACGACCATCTTATCGGCGTAACCCATATATTAAGAGGCGCCGATTTAATTAAAGAGGATTTTATCGAAGAATTCATCTGGGAGCGCCTGAACTGGAAAAAAGCCGAATTTTTGCACTATGGTAGAATTAATTTCCCCGACATGAAACTTAGCAAAACGAAAGCAAGAAACAAAATCGAGAAAAGGAAGTATACAGGTTGGGAAGATCCCAGAACTTGGAGTTTACAATCATTAAAAAAAAGAGGAATTCGACCCGAAGCTCTAAGAGAAGCATTACTCGATCTAGGGATGTCGATGTCGGGAATTACTTTTTCTGTGAATTGGTTATATGCCAAGAATCAAGATCTCATTGACGAGGAATCTGATAGATATTTTTTCGTAGAGGATCCCATTTTGGTTGAAATTAATAAAGTCCCATTTGAAGAGTATCTCGCTGAACCCTCTTTGCTACCAACTAAACCGGAAAAAGGGAAGAGGAAAATACACGGTAAAGTAAAGAAAAAAAACAAAATGTGCGTTTACATCGCCTTATCAGATGCTCAGAAATCGAAAAAAGGAGAAATCATTCGCCTAAAAGATTTAATTAACATAAAGATCACTTCAAAAGATTTAAAAAATAAAAATGTCTATGCTTCCTACCACAGCTTAGAACTAAATAGAGATTTTTCTATCATACAATGGGTTCCCGAAGAAGCAAATGTAGCCGTATCCATCTTAAAACCCGATGGTAAAATCTCTAAAGGGTTAGGCGAAACGAATTTGACGAAGATCCCAATGAATTCAACGATTCAATTCGAACGATACGGTTTCGTAAATCCAATTAAGTTTGAAGATAAGGAACTCTTTTGTTATTTCACCCATTAATTTTATTTACATTTTGATAACGGAATTGTAAGCTTTTAAAAATCCTTTAAGTCTCGTAAAATTACATTCTTAATCAAATTTCAAGTTGATTATTTTTTCTATAAAGAGGATGCTTAAATTATTATAAAAATTGGTCTCCACATTTTATTAATTAGATCTTTTCGATTAGAAATTAATAAATTCTAATATAAAATTATTTTTACGAATAAAATTTTCTAATACTTAATAGCATGAAGGATGATGAAGACCGTTTTCAAGAAGAACCCCCTAAAAATGATTTTTTGGACAACTCAGTTAATAGTGGGAATAAAATAAAATATAAATTTTGTCCAAACTGCGGCAAAAAATTACCAGAAATAACGAATCTAAAATATTGTACAAATTGCGGTGTGGATTTAAATTATGTTAAGGAACATGGATTTTTGCCTCCTACTCAAAACCAATATTATTATTCTCAACCTCAGGATTATTCTCAATATCCTGTTACCAATTACCCTTATAAGCAAAAAAAAGCGTCCATCTCAGAAGAAGAATTACCTTACACGGGGGACAAAGAATTATGGGGTACAATTCAGTCAATTGGCTTCCCAATTTTAGCCTTTATAATTATGAATGGATTAATCCTTGCGGTAATTTTTGCTATGGCTTTGATTATTTACGATGTAGATCTATTGTTAAACATTATCTCTAACCCATTTTTCATCGTTTTCGCTACTTTAGTTGAATTGATGCTCATCGTGTTTCCCATTTGGTACGCTGGGAAGTTTTTAAATAAACCTACATTTGAAAACCGCTTAAAATTGCTCGGATTTACGACTAAAGGATTTGAAGATAAGGAAATTGTAAAAGAGGTATTAATTGGTTTAGGTTTTGCTGTCGTAGGATTATTCATAGTGGCTGCTTCTTCAATCGCAATTCAATTTTTTATAGAATTCGTATTTAATGTGCGTATTATAAACGAGGCTCCTACGAGCGATGCCGATGTTTTAATTACTGGTGCAGATATCCTAGTATTAATTTTAATGATGCTAATGATGATTCTAGTGGTTGGACCGTGTGAAGAGATCCTCTTTAGGGGATTTATGATGCGTGGACTGACAAGAACGATGGGAGATAACTGGGGCTTAATTATTACCGCTATAATATTTGCTGTCATACATTTAGTCGGTCTTTTTATTTATATTTTTCAACCGTTTGTGTTTTTTATCTTGTTTCTTTATCTTTTCGCTCCGTATCTAGCAATTAGTCTAATGCTAGGATATTTATACCGTTGGAGAAACGAAAACTTAATTGCAGTAATTGTCACTCATGGTGTTTATAACTCATTAACTATTCTAATTGCTTTCTTTTTCACAGCATTTTAATTTGTTTTTTGCTTTTAGAAGATATAACAAACATATGGTAAAAGCGATGAGTCTTTTAGAGATATTTAAACGAGAGGCGAGAGACTCAAAAGTCAGAATTGGAATAGGTCTAGGAACGGAAGGAAAACATAACTTAAAAATCTATAGAACCGCCCTTTCATTTTTAGAAGAAAGCAAAAGCAAAATTCTACTGTTTGGAGCTAAACCTCAGGTTTCACAAATTCAAGACGCATTAAAAACCAGTGAAATCAATGAGAATGTTTTATTCGTAGAAACTAAAAATCCCTACATTGAAATATTAAAATTTTTAGTAGAGAATAAAATAGATTCAATCATACGAGGGTGTATTAGCTCTTCAGAGTTTTTACCGCAAGTTAAACTTAGTTTTAATAAGAATGAACTACATAGATTAGCTTTGTTAGAAACATCTAAGGGGTTTCAATTTTTTTATGGACCTGTTGGAATTGACGAATGTAATACTTACGAGGACAAGGTTGAATTTATTAAAAAAGCTGAATCAATTATTACCAGCTTAAAACTGAAACCAAAAATAAGCGTACTTAGTGGAGGAAGAATTAGTGACATTGGGAGAAATCCCCAAGTAGATAAATCAATTAGGGAAGCAGAAAAAATCATTTCATTTTTCAAAAATAAGCAACCCAGTATGGATATAATCCACGATAAAGTTTTAATCGAAAATTCTATTAGAAATCGATCAAACCTAATTATTGCACCAGATGGAATATCAGGAAACCTCATTTATAGAACTTTGGTTCATCTCGGAGGGGGTAGAGCTTATGGTGCAATTTACATGGGAATTAAAAAACCCATCATCGACACTTCTCGAGTAGGAGGGCCTTCAGAAATATATGGCGGGTTATTAATAGCTTCAACCTTAAGTTCTTAATTAAGTTCAAGATATTTTACAACCTAAGGACTCGAACTCTTTAAATTGAAAAGAAAATTATTAATCTTTCTAGTGAATGACTTGTTCGAGATTTTATCACGGAAAATATTAAAACTGGTTCTTTTTATTAAGGAATTTATGTACTATTATGTCAAAGTGGTGTTTAATTAGGAAATTAGGGATTTAAACACCAGATAACCTTCAAGCATTCAAAAAGTATCTAAATGTTTTTAATATAAATAGCAATTTTAGACCGAATTAGGATTATCGATGAAGTTATTGAACAAGATATTACTTATAATCTTAGAAGTCTGGATAATATTAGCCGTTATATTTGGCATTTACGATTTAGAAATTTCTAAAGTAATCGTCGATACCCATTCTCCGATAGGTCTTGTAGGCACAATAATCGGATATTATGTCAGAGATTCATTAATTATAATAATAATTACCATTTTAGGAGGAAGTTTCTTTCATAAAAATGTTCAACGAGAAATTGGTTTTTTTCTCTTGGCTATATCGGTGTTAATCTTGATTTATAATATTCTAAAACCAGATGGATCGCTCATCTTTTCATTTATTTTAATTGGATTTGTTCTCGGATTTATAATTTTGACTTATAATACTGATTGGAAGAATTTTGTTCAAATCGCCATAATAGTTCTTCTTTTATATATTAGTTTCAAGGTGATTCTCGATCTCACTAAATTAATTTTTGGAAGAGTAAGATTTAAGCATCTTGATTCTAATTATTCTAATTACACTCAGTGGTATATTATTAACGGCGTGGAATCTGATAATCAGAGCTTTCCAAGTGGACATTCGATGTATTCTTGGTTGTTTTTACCGTTTTTAATTTTACTTAGGAGAGAAAATTTGAATAAATATATTAAAATAATAGTCGCAAGCTCTGTTATTGGATATGGGTTCTTCATTTCAATCGCCAGGGTTTTAATCGGGGGACATTACTGTTCTGACGTGCTCTTTTCCACTTGTATAGCTTGTACACTATGTATTTTATTTTATAAAAAAATAAGCAATATTGAACGGTTAAAAATATTGGAAGCCTGGCCTTAGATAAAGTTGGTTTCAAATAATACTATATCTCTATTTTCATAGAACTAAAATTAATTATTATTTCTAAACCAAATTATCGAAATGAGCGTCGCAGTATTCAAGCCTATTCGAGATCCAATAATATAAATAGTCAATGTAGGCTTCACAGTCATTATCCCAATGTTCCTGAGGCATTTCATTTGGATACGGATTCCATTTCTTTGTATCTATTTCGACGATTTCTTTTATTTCGGAAAAAATTGCTGTAAGAGTTTCTATGAGATGCTCCTCAGTCCAGATTTCGTTTCTTAACTCCTCCCATCGGTTTTGGCAGTCTAATTTAAATTCTTTATTATTTATTAACCTGTTAAATAACTGATTAGATGCCTTAATTTCACGATCACAATTAAAATCCCATTCGTATTTATTACCGCCATATTGACCAAAGGAATCATCAAAATCCCATGGTATTAAGAAAAACTTTTCGGGATGTGTATTTCTGACTATAAAATAATTTTTAACCCAAAAATCCCCGTGATCTATTAAAAAATTATATAAATAAAAATCTATTAGATTTAATTTGTCAAATTTCGAATAGATACCTTCTTCTGAATCGAAAAAAACTTCATTTGGCTCAGAATTAACAAAATTTATAAACTCATCTAACAAATCGTCCATTATGTAAATGCCTTCGTAATCGTTGGGCCAGTCTTGTTCAAATCGATCTCTTTCGTATGAGGTAAAGCGAGAGGTTTTCTTAGCTTGGAAGATTAAACTGGAATTAACATTATTTTGAGCATCGTCGAGATTAAATAATAAACGATCGTTTCTTTCGGCTAAAAGATATAAACCCTCAAAATTTCCATTAATATAAAGTTTAACATATCTCGAATCGGGTAAAATTGCCGTCGGATTTTTTGGTAATAGATCGCGCCACAAATCGAAGGAGAGTTTTATTCTCGTTCGGGGAAAATCTAAATACATCGCAAATAATATCCAATCATCGTCTTCTCTCATTCCTAATAGTGCTGTTCTTTCGTCGAGTTCTAACCTATATCCTTTTTTTGGATAACTAGACGATCCGGCGCCACCTCCTCTAACAATAATTTTCGAATTAAGGGGCCCGCGATTGTTAATTTCGTTGTCGTCAATTAGTTCAAAACTACAATCGACATTTTCTTTGGTATTAGGACGTTCCTCTAGTTTAATGATTATAGAAGGAAAATCGGATGTTCGAATGGGATTAATTACGAAATACGTGAAGATAAATACCATAGAGACGGATAAAAAGCCCATAAAAAGAAACTTCACGATAATATTTCTATGATTTTCAAAAGGTACCTTATTACTAAATTTCAAAATTATTTAATAACACTTTAAATTAATATTTGATAAATTGGACAAGTATTTCTGTAGTTAGTTTCGTATTTATACCTTATTATTGTTCGTCGGTTTCTCTCTAATCCTTTAAAAATAGTTTTAAAACTCTTGAATCATAAATGAATTAAGAAAAACTTAAGAGAAACTTAATTATTCAAAACTTGTTTAATATCGAGAAATTAAAAACTAACTCATTTAGATTAATTTTTCAGTTAAATATTAGAAATGAAATCGCTAATAAACTCGGATACTATATGAGGAGGAAAGATAAAGAAATAAAAGAAGATGATTTAATTGAAAGAATAATAAAAGAAGCAAAAGTCTGCAGAATAGGTCTTTCTTTAAATAATCGTCCATACCTTATTCCGATGAATTTTGGGTATAAGAATAAAACTTTTTATCTCCATTCTTATCCTACTGGCAAAAAAATTGAAATATTTAAAAAAAATCCTTACACCTGTGTTGAAATTGATACAAAACACGAAATAAAAATTTCTGAAAATCCCTGTGAATTCTCTATGAACTATTATAGCTTAATTGCTTTTGGAAAAGCGGATTTTATTGAAGATATTGAAGAAAAAAAGAATGCTTTGGATATTATCGTTAATCATTATGCAAAAGGAATATATAAAGAATATCCCCTCTCTGTAATTAAGAAATTAACACTAATAAAAATAAAAATAGAGAAAATAACCGGAAAAAAATCAGGTTATTGATTTTTATGGATATATAGACACTAAGAACTAATTTATTTTTTTAGTTATTCTGTTCATCGTTTTATAGACTTTTTTTATCAACTTCTTATATTCAGCAGTAGTTAAGGTAGCTAATTTATCTCCCATTAGTTTATTCAAAATATTATCTAGTCTTCTCATTCCCTTTTCAATAGCTTTCTTTTCTTTATTATTGGAAGTTTTATAATAACATTTTCTTAAAAACATGCTTTCTGATAGGAGCAAACTAATCAGTTTTATTCTCTTCTGGTCTGAATAATCTTGATATTGTAATCTTATTAATTCGGTCATTTTTTTTTCCTTCCTTAAATCATTTACAAGTGGGATCATTACAGAACATATTAAACTCTTGTAGAGACCAATTTTAATAGGAGTTCGACTTTTAAATCATTAATAGTCCAATTTTAGTGAATAGGTTTATTGATCTCCTAAAAATTCGACTCAAAATTTTTAAATTTTTCAAATGTAAGCAAATAGAGTCCTTTAACTTAGTTCTTAATTTATATATAGAGAAAGAAAGAACTCGAATTACGAGTTAAAGAATTTAAATAATTAAAGGAAAAAAAGAGTGTTACTATTACTAATAAGAAAAACAGGGATCGTCTACAACTCGGTAATTTTCGTTCATATTGTCCAAGATCTCCATATCGGAATCGTCCAACTGGAAATCAAATATGTTAATATTCTCTTGAATATGATTTTTTGAACCCGATTTAGGAATTACTACTATTCCGTGCTGAATACCCCATCTTAACAAGATTTGGGCTGAACTTTTGTTATGTTTGTCACTGATCTTGTCTATTTTAGGATTATTTAATTTATGAGCACGTGTTAAGGGAGAATACGCTTCAAGTTGTATATTCCTTGATTTACAGAATTCCAATAATTGTTTTTGATATAGAAAGGGATTGAACTCAACTTGATTGACGCTTGGAACGGTCGATGATTGTTCTATCAACTCTTTTAAGTGGTTAATGGTGAAATTACTCACACCGATGGCTCGAACTTTATTTTCTTCTAACAATTCTTCGAGAGCTTTCCAAGTCTCGTGTCGAAGCTTTCGCGGCCAGTGAATTAAATAAAGATCAATATAATCTACCTTTAATTTGTTCATACTTTTTTCAAAAGCTTTTAAGGTTTTATCATATCCATGATTATTTTCCCAAACCTTCGTAGTAATAAAAAGCTCATCGCGAGGAATATCCACACTATTTATCGCTTTTCCAATTCGAATCTCGTTTCCGTACATTTCAGCGGTATCGATCAATCGATAATCTGCTTCAATTGCCCATTTTACGGCCTTTTCAGCAGTCTTTCCACGAAGATCCCACGTTCCTAAACCTATTTTGGGCATTTCTACATTATTATTTAATTTCACTTTCATTATTTCGCTCATTTTAATACCTTAAATCAATTACAATTTCTCTTAATAATATCTTTATCTTAGATATATAAAGTTTATTTTAGTACTTTCTATATGAAACAGAATTCCCTGTATGGGATATACTAAAAAAGAGGGCTATTTCCATTTGCTCGTATCGTCTAATAGTCTAAAACTTTCGTCTAAAGAATCAAGGCTTTGCATATCTTTTTCCACTAATTCAAAATCGAACACATCAGCGTTTTGATAAATGTGGTCTTTATTGCTTGACTTTGGAATTTCTATGAGCCGATGTTGTAAACCCCATCGAATTAAAATCTGAGCTGTTGATTTATCGTACTTTTCAGCGATGTTTCTTAATGTTGGATGATTTAACTTGCGTCCGTGTGTTAATGGACTATAAGCCTCTAACTTAATTTTATTTTTTCTACAATACTCTAACAACTCGGTCTGATATAGAAATGGCGAAAATTCTACCTGATTAACTGTCGGAACAACATCAAAGTTCTTTAAAAATTCTTTTAAATGCTGGATTGCGAAGTTAGCAACTCCAATTGCTTTAATATCCCCCTCTCTATACAGATCTTGCATAGCCTCCCAGGTTTCTTTTCTTTTTTTCCTTGGCCAATGAATTAAATATAGATCCAAATAGTCAATATTTATTCTATTCAAACTATTCTTATAGGCTTCAATTGTATTATCATATCCTTGTTCTGTATCCCAAACTTTAGTAGTTATGAAGATCTCTTCTCGAGGAACATCACTATCTTTAATTGCTTTACCAACTTCCTTTTCATTTTTATAGAAGGACGCAGTATCTATAAGACGATAACCGGCATTTAAAGCCCATTTAACGGACTTATAGGCATCTTTA